>JBPCMH010000193.1:0-10654 GCA_051002495.1 Acidimicrobiales bacterium | reverse complement strand
GGACCGAGAGGAGTGCACCAACCCCGATCACGCGGCCCCGGGCCTCCGAGAACAGCCTCGGGCCCGTCGGGAGGCGCCCGATTCGGCTGCGTACGGCTAGCCATGCCCCCAGACCAGCCGCCGCGATCCAGACCCGGCCGAAGACGATCGCCACCGGCGGGAGTTGGGTCGCATCCGCGACCAGCGGAATGGTGCCCCAGAAGGCGCATACGGCGGCAAGAGCGAGAGCAGGACGGCGCACGGAGCGAGGAGGTTATCGCCTGCCAAGATCCCCTCAAGTTCTCACGGAGAGTGGTCGAAGCAGGTACCGCGGTGTTTCCTCCAGTGCATCGCAACCGCCGGGTCAGGGGTGGGGGGATGGAACCCTCCAGCCGGAAGCTTGGACGTTCCCGCAGGGCGTCTCGGCTCCACCTTCAGACCTCCACCCCCCGGCACCGGGCTCGCCTCCCAGGGAGATCCACGCCGACCCGAGGCGACGCCATCGTCTCGGGTTGCTGCGCGCTTGGTGCTCAGACCCTGGCCATGTTGGCGAAGCGGGTGTAGCGGTCGAGGAAGGCCAACTGGGTCACCCCGGTCGGTCCGTTCCTGTGCTTGGAGACGATGACCTCGGCCGAGCCTCGATCGGGAGAGTCGGAGTGATACACCTCGTCGCGGTAGATGAACATCACCACGTCGGAATCCTGCTCGATCGAGCCCGACTCACGGAGGTCGGCGAGCACGGGACGCTTATCGGCTCGGCTCTCCAGGTTTCTCGACAACTGCGAGAGCGCCATGACCGGAACCTTCAGCTCACGGGCCAGGATCTTCAGACCACGGCTCATCTCCGACACCTCAACCTGGCGGTTCTCCGCGGTGTGGCGCCCGCTCATGAGCTGGAGGTAGTCGATCACGATGAGACCCAGGTCGCCGAGCTTGCTCTGGAGGCGGCGGGCCTTGGCCCGAATCTCCATGACGGTGAGGTTTGGGTTGTCGTCGATGTAGAGCGGCGACGCCGACAGTCGACCGATGGCGTGGCTGATCTTCGACCAGTCGGCGTCGGCCAGCTTGCCAGTCCGGAGCTTGGTCGACTCGACCTTGGCCTCGGCAGCCAGCAGACGCTGGGTGATCTCGTTGTGACCCATCTCAAGCGAAAAGAACAGCACCGGACGCTGCTTTTCGATGGCGGCATGCGCGGCCGCGCCCAACGCGAAGCTGGTCTTGCCCATGCCGGGACGGGCTCCAACCGTGATCAGGGCTGACGGCTGCAGGCCGGCCAGCAGCTCATCGAGGTCGTGGTAGCCGGTGGGCGTGCCGGTGATCGACTCGCCCCGCTCGAAGAGCCGCTCGAGATGGTCGAGATGCTGGCGGAGCAACTCCTCAAGAGGCAGCAGCGTGTCGGCGACGCGGCGCTCGGCCACCCTGAACATCATCGACTCGGCCTCGTCGATGACCAGGTCGACGTCGTCGGGCAGCGAGTAGCCGAGCTCGGCGATCTCGCCCGCCACCCCGATCAGCCTGCGGAGCAGCGCGTGATCATCGATGATCTTGCCGTACCGACCGGCATTGCCCGTGGCCGGGGTATTGGCCTGCAACTCGGCCAGCACCGCAGCCCCGCCGATGGCCTCCAGCAGGCCAGCCCGAGCTAACTCGTCGGCGACGGTGACGGGATCGGCGGGCTCGCCTCGGCCGTACAGCGTGGTGATCGCATCGAAGATGTGACCGTGGGCCGGCTTGTAGAAGTCGTCGGGGCCGGTCGTCTCCACGGCGGCCGCGATGGCGTCCTTCGACAGCAACATCGCCCCAAGAAGGGAGGCTTCGGCATCCAGGTTGTGCGGGGGGACCCGCCCACCGGACTCGGCTCGGCGCCGGCGGGCGTCATCTATTGATTGAACCACGATGCCTCAGTAGAACCTGCTTTGCCTGTTGAACGTAAGGGGGTCTTTGTTGGGGATGACGCCCACCAGCCTGTGGGCAAGGGGCTTTTGTCTGTGGGCGACCGGTGGACGATGACCACCGGCGGGGAGAACGGACGCACAACGAACACATGTTCCCACGGTAGCGGTGCGCTGTGACGCGCCGGAGCCGGCCCCGCGGGGCCGGCTCTGGAAGCGTTTGCGTGGTCTGCTCTGGTCGGTCGGGCTCAGCCGTCGACGACTTCGACGCTGAGCGGGAACTGCACATCGGCGTGCAGCTTCACGACGACCTCGTGGGTACCGATGGTCTTGATGGAGTCGTCGAGCACCAGCTTGCGCCGGTCGAGTTCGACGCCGGCCTGGGCCTGCACCGCGTCGGCGATCTCGGCCGAGGTGACCGAGCCGAAGAGTTTGCCCTCGGGGCCGGCCTTGGCCGTGACGGTGACGGTCTTCGACACCAACGTGCGGGCGATCAGCTCAGCAGACTCCCGATCCTTGCTGTCGCGCAGATCGCGGGAACGGCGCATCGCCGATGCCTGCACCATCACGCCGCCGCTGGCCTGGAACGCATGCCCGCGCGGCAGGAGGTAGTTGCGGGCGAACCCGTCGGCAACCTCGATGATGTCGCCTTTCTTGCCCAGGCGGTCGACGTCTTTGCGCAAGACGACTTTCATTCGGTCGTCTCCTCGGTCGTCTCCTCCACCGTGGACTCCGCGACGGTCGCCTCAACGGCGTCGCCGCCGCTTTCGGCGGCGGGCCGATCGTCGGGACGGCCAGGCCGATCGTCGGGACGGCCAGGCCGGTCATCGGGCCGATCGTCGGGGCGGTCGGGCCGGTCGTCGGGACGGTTGCGGGGCACGCGGGGGCCGCGGCTCTCCGTCGACATGCGCATCGTGTACGGCAGCAGGGCCAGTTCGCGGGAGGTCTTGATGGCAATCGCCACCTCACGCTGGTGCTGGGCGCAGTTACCGGAAACCCTGCGGGCGCGGATCTTGGCCCGCTCGCTCATGAAGCGGCGCAATAGGTTGACGTCTTTGTAATCGACCCAGTCGATGTGCTCCGTGCAGAAGATGCAGACCTTCTTCTTGCCTTTGCGCGGGGCGTCCTTGGGGGTACGTCGGGGGGAGGAAGATTTCCTCGAGGCCATTAGAAGGGCTCCTCATCGGGATACGCGTCGGGGGGATTCTCGGCGGGTCGGCTCGCGCCGCCGCCACCGCCACCACTGCTGCTGCCGCTTCCGCTGCCGCCGCTTCCGCTGCCGCCGCTTCCGCTGCCGCCGCTTCCGCTGCCGCCGCTTCCGCCACCGAAGTCGGTGCCGCCGCGGCGCTCGGTCTTGGACACCTGAGCGGTTGCCCAGCGCAGGCTGGGGCCGATCTCATCGGCGACGATCTCGACGATCGACCGCTTCTCGTTGTTGTCGGTCTCCCACGAACGCTGGTCGAGACGTCCGGTGACCAGCACCCGAGCGCCCTTCTGCAGCGACTCGCTGGCGTTTTCGCCCATCTCGCCCCAGGCGACGACGTTGAAGAATGACGTCGCCTCTTCCCACTCCTGGGTTTGGCGGTTCTGCCACCGGCGGTTGACGGCGATGCCGAACGAGGCCTTCGCCTGTCCGCTCGGCGTGAACCTCAACTCGGGATCTCGCGTCAGGTTTCCAACCACAGTCACACTGTTTCCAGCCATGTCTCGCTCCGTTCCTTATTCGTCGGCGTCGGCGGCGGCGGGAACCCGACGGGGCTCACGGCCAGCGACGATCTCGGGGAGGCGGATGATCTTGTGCCGGATCACCTCATCCGCGAGGCGAAGCATCCGGTCGACTTCGGACATGGGCGCAGAGTCCGCAACCGCTTCAATGAGGACGTAGTAGCCCTCAAAGAGATGGTTGATCTCATACGCGAGGCGGCGCTTGCCCCATTTGTCGACCTTGCCGGCGGTGCCGCCACCATCGTTGCTCAGGTTGGTGACCCGCTCATTGATGGCAGAGACGGCATCCTCTTCGATGGAAGGCTCGAGGATGATCATGACTTCGTAAGGACGCATGCAGCGTCGCTCCTCCTGTGGACCCGGCCGAGCCGGGGCCCCCGACAACTTCGGGGGCAGGTGGGTGGGGGACCTGCGCATGGTAGTCGATACTCCTCGAACGCTCATCTCGAATCCCATGGTGGCCGGGGGGTGTGACACTTCATGCGCGAGCCGGTCAGTTGGCCGGATCGTTTTCGTCGCCGCAGGGGCCGGCTGGTGTGCGACGCTGGAGTTCGGTCGGCGCTTTGACACCACATTCCGACCGCTTTCCGCACCGTTGGTGGTGTCAAAGCCCCAGGGTCTGGCGAAGGGTCAGGCGATCGGGGTGGACGAAAGCAACGTCGGGGACGAGGTCCGGCAGTGGCTGGCCGACACCTGGGATCCAAACCGACCGCTGCGCGAGTGGCGAGACCTCCTGGCCGACTCGGGATGGGGTTGCCCCACCTGGCCGACGGGCTGTTTCGGGCGAGGCCTGACCCCGGCCGCGGCCGCGGCCGTCGCGGATGAGTTCCGACGGGTTGGCGCGGTCGGACCAGCGACCGGCTCTGGCATGTCGTTGGCCGCCCCGACCATCCTCACCCACGGCTCGCCCGAGTTGCAGCAACGTCTCCTGCGGCCGATCCTCACCGGCGAGCACTCCTGGTGCCAGCTGTTCTCCGAGCCGGGCAATGGATCAGACCTGGCTGGCCTCACGACAAGAGCAGTACGGGACGGCGACGAGTGGGTGGTCAACGGCCAGAAGGTCTGGACCACAAACGCGCACCGTGCCGCGTTCGGCATGCTCCTGGCGCGCACTGACTGGGACCAACCCAAGCACCGAGGCATCACGTGGTTCGCGTTTCCCATGGATCAGCCGGGTGTCGAGGTAAGGCCGCTGCGGCAGATGAACGGCCACACCTCCTTCAACGAGGTTTTCCTGACCGACGCTCGTGTTGGCCATGACCTGGTCGTCGGCGACGTCAACGACGGTTGGGCCGCCGCGCTCACGACGCTGGCCCACGAACGGGGACTGTCTCCGGCCCGCTGGGCATCACCGGCTCCCCCAGGGGCGGGACGCACCGCGACCGAAGCCGCAGCCGAGGCCCACGAGTACGCGAAGACCTACGTCTGGTATCCGCAACGGGCGGGGCGGGCCGACCTCGTCCCCACGCTGGCGACGGCAGTCGGGGCCGCTGATGATCCGCTCATCCGTCAACGAGTCGCGGCGTTGAAGGCGATCGAGAGCGCCAGCCGATGGATGACCGATCGACATCGGGCCGCCCGAGCCGCGGGGCGCCCTCCGGGTGCGGAGGGCTCGCTGGCCAAGGTCGCGGCGAGCGCCATCGCCCGGGCTGCCGCGGGTGCCCACACGCGCATCACTGGAGCCAACGGGATGCTCGCCGCGGCGAGTTCTACGACTGCCGAGGCGGCCATCGTCGCCGAGGTGCTGATCTCCACACCAGGTGCGTCGATCGCGGGCGGAACCGACGAGATCCAGCGAAACATCATCGGCGAACGGATCCTCGATCTGCCACGGGAGCCATCCGTCGACGCCGGTATCCCCTTCCGTCAGGTTCGCACCAACCGGCGGGACTGACCCTGGCCTACCCGCACGGTCCGACGAGTTCGAGACGCGTCCCTGCGCCAATGCCCATGGTCGGCAGCCGGCCGGTCGGTACTTCGAGCGCGGTTCTGTACGGCTGATCCGGCCCATACGTTGGGCAGTCGGCGACGTCATCGGGGCACGGCTCCATGTCGAGCGCGGCGACGAAGGCGCCAGCCGCATCGAAGAAAGCGATGCTGAGCGGGATCCTCGTGTTGCGCATGTAGAACCCGCCCTGGTGATCGGCGTCGAACCGGAACACCATGCCGTCGTGGCCATCGAGGCTGGTGTCGGTGACCTCCATCAGGCCCCGGGCCCGCTCGGCATCGGAGTCGGCTTGCCACGCGCAGAACTCCGTGGTGCTCGGCAGCCCATCCCCGACGGGCTGCACGCGGAACGCCACTTCGTCAAACGTCGACCCGAGACCCTCGAGGAACGGGTCTGGCGGGCCATTGGCTCCCTCCGCCACGCAGGCGGCGAGGCCGATGCCGAGCAGGATGACGGCGACCCAGAACAAGACCCGGATGCGCCGGCCGTCCGGGTCGATGTCGATGGGTCCCGGGTCGGGCTCGGTCACTCCGCCTTGCTAGCACTCCCGTGGGTACCCCCGTACAGACCGAGCAACTCCGCCTCGTCATCGCTGAGGTGGTAGCTCTCGTCATCCGATGGGAACCGGCGGGTGCGCACATCGTCGGCGAACGCGGCCATCGCCCGGACCGAGTCGGACTTCAGCGACGCGTACCGACGCACGAACTTCGGCACGATCCGATCCTCGAGACCGAGCAGGTCGTGAAAGACGAGGACCTGGCCATCGCAATCGGCTCCTGCGCCGATGCCGATGGTGGGGACATCCACGGCCTCAGTGACCAACCGGGCTACCGCATCAGGTACCCCTTCCAGCACGATGGCGAAGCAACCGGCATCGGCCAACGCCTTGGCGTCGGCCACGAGCGACTGGGCCGCGTCGGCGCGCTTGCCTTGCACTTTGAAGCCGCCCATGGCGTGAACGGACTGAGGGGTCAGGCCGATGTGGCCCATGACGGGGATCTCGGCATCGATGATCGCCTCGATCATTGCCAGACGCTTCCTGCCGCCCTCAAGCTTCACCGCTTGGGCGCCGGCCTTGATCAACTTGGCTGCGTTGCGCACGGTCTCTTCGGTGCTGACGTGGTAACTCATCCATGGCAGATCGCCGACGACGAACGGCAGAGGCTTCGCCTCGGTCGATGCCAGACCCCGGCGGACCGCGGCGGTGTGATGCGCCATGTCGTCGACGGTTACCTGCAACGTGTCGTCGTAGCCGAGGACCACCATGGCCAGTGAGTCTCCGACCAGAACGACATCGACCCCGGCTTCGGCCGCGATGCGCGCGCCGGGAGCGTCATACGCGGTCACCATCACGATGGGCGCTGCCCCGTCGGTGACCTTCCGGGCCCGGAGTGTGGGCGCCGTGATCTGCTGAGCCATTTTGGCCTCCTTCCCGTCCAGCGCCACGTGGCTGCCGGCGGTGTCCTCCAGTGTAGTTTCGGACCCATGGTTCAGGTAGCCCGGCCGTGAGCGTCGAATCGAATGTCCAGCAGAGCGGGTTGTGCAACAACTGCGCTCGCGACGACGATGACCTCGCCCCGGTCAAGCGGATCTACGTCGTCCCCGAATCGTGGGACACGCCGGCGTCAGCCACCACGCTCGATGAGGTCGAACTGTGGTGCTTCTCGTGCCGCACGCAGTACCCCCACGAAGAGGCCTGACTCCCGCTAGCCGCTAGCCGCCGCCATCAGGGATGGTCGTCGGTGCGGTCGTGGTTGAGCCGGGCGGTTTGGTGGTCGAGGTCGTCGCTGGTGGGGCGGTGGTAGGGGTCGGCTTCGCTGTCGTGGGAGTGGTGGTCGGCGCGGGCTTGTCGGTCGTCGTGGTCGTCGATTCGGACGGCTGTTCGGTGGTTGAGGTCGTGGTGGTCGTCTCGATAACCGTCTTGCTGGACGGCTTGAGCTGGCGCCCCGTGAACCGGGACACGCCGTTGAAGTTCCCACGCCACTGTTCGTCCTTGACCGCGGCGGACATGAACCGCTTGAAGATGTGGGCGGGGAAAGATCCGCCACTTACCTTCTGGCCTCGCACGCTCGTCATCCGGCGGGCCGACCCCTCGGGAAACCCCATCCAGACCGCGGCGGTCAACTTCGGCGTATAACCAATGAACCACGCGTCGCCATAGTTCTCGGTGGTGCCGGTCTTGCCCGCGATATCGGTGCCAGACACCCGAGCGCCGGTACCGGTGCCCGAGCTGATGACACGTTCGAGAACCGCGTTGACCTGGTCGGCCTCGCTGCGCTCCAGCACGCGGTCTCGTTTCGGGGTTCGCTCTGCTTGGAAAACGGTGCCGTCGGCCCGTGTGACTTCAAGGATCGCCCTGGGGCGGGCGCGCAGGCCCCGGTTGGCGAAGGTCGAGTACGCCGCGGCCATCTCGAGTGGCGACACGTCGGTCGTACCCAAGGTGAGCGACGCCACCGCAGGCAGTTCGGTCGTCACCCCAAGGTCGCGCGCGGTGGCCACAACCTTGTCGACCCCGAGGGCTAGTTGCGCACCGACGTAGACGGTGTTGACCGAAAGCTTGGTGGCCTCGACCATGTCGATCGGGTCTTCAAAGCCTTCCTTGTCGTAGTTCTCGACCGCGTAGTCGCGGCCACTGTCAGCCTTGGGCAAGGTGATCTTGGGTGGTGCGGGGAATTTGGACAGCACCGAGTAGCCGTTCTGCACGATGGAGGCCAACACGAACGGCTTGAACGTCGAGCCGGCCTGCCTACCGCTGCCGCCGCCGTCCTTGCCCACCGCGAAGTTGACCTTGTTGGCGGCGTAGTCACGCCCGCCGACCATGGCCCTGACGTTGCCGTCTTCATCCAAAGCCACGAGCGCACCAGAGGGGTCGTCGGGTCGGTCAAGGAACCCGTACACCGCGTCGTAGGCCTTGGCCTGCAGATCGAGGTCAAGGCTGGTCTTCACTCGGAGCCCACCGGCGGTCGTTATGCCGTCTCCATACAGCTCGACGAGTTCTTGGCGGACGTACTCCACGAAGTAAAGGGTGCCCTTCTCCGTCATCACCACCTGCGGCTCACGCGATTTCGGGTCGAGCACGTAGCCGGCATCGCCATGGAGAACGGTGGTCGCCGCGGCTTGCTCTTGGGCACCGGTGATGAACCCCGCGCGCCGCATCGATCCCAAGGTGAGATCGCGCCGCCGCTTCGCCTCCTCCGGGTTACGCGCGGTGTCGGCGACCTCGGGCGCCCGGATGAGACCAGCGAGATAGGCCGCCTCGCCGAGACCGATCTCGCCGATGTCCTTCCCGAAATAGGCCTTGCTCGCGGCCTGGACGCCATATGCGCCCCGACCGAAGTACACCGTGTTGAGGTACCGCTGGAGGATCTCGTCCTTGTCGAGCTTGCGCTCGACCTTCATGGCCAGCGACGCCTCCTTCAGCTTCCGCCAGATGGTGCGCTCAGGCCCGACGTATGTGTTCTTCACATACTGCTGGGTGATCGTCGACCCACCTTGGAGTGGCTTGCCGCGAAGGTCGGCAACGGTGGCGCGAACGATGCCGACCGGGTCGATGCCGCCGTGGCCGTAGAAGTTCTTGTCCTCCGTGGCGAGCACCGCGTCGCGAACGATCTGTGGCACATCGGCGAGATCGACCTCGACTCGGTCCTCGCCCCGGTCGAGCGAGGCGAGGCGCTTGCCGTTGATGTCGGTGAGCACGGTCGTCTGATCGAGCGAGGGGTCGGCCGGCAGCTCAGCTTGAGCCAGCATGAACAGGCCGCCACCCAAGGCCGTGAATCCGCCGAGGCCCAACAGAAACAGGACGCGCCGCCACCGCCACAGCCAACTGCGGCGGGGTCGTGATGAGGTGGCCGATCGGCGGCGGGACTGGGGCAAGGAGGATCGCAGCGGCAGCGGAATCGGCGAAACCCCTCCGATGCCGGGAAGGTTCCAGCCTACTGAGGGCGGCGGGTTGGCCGTCCAGGCCGGCCGTCGGAGACCCGCACCAGGCCGGCGATGGCAACGGCGAGCAGGCCGCCGGCCATGGCCCGAGTGATGGCCTCGACGTAGGCGTCAGGCCGCGCAAGGGGAATCCAGCCCCAAGTGTTTGGCGCGGCGACCAACCAGACCAAGGCCGCGAACGTGATCCACCAACCGGGGTCGATGTCGTCCACCGTCGAGGGCAACATTTGCCCGCCGTCGGCGGCCAGAACAACGCCAGCGAGGCCCGCGAGGATGGCGAGGGCCACGAGCACACCTCGATCAGCCGTGCTCAGCGGGATGGTGAGCGCGACGTCAACGGCCATCGCGGCTCCCGGCGAGGCGGCGAGCACCATCCATGGTCGGGGGACAGCCAACATCAGCACGCCGGCGACCACCAGGAGCAACCCAACCCCAACCAGCGGCGGCCGAGCCAGCGCGGCGATCCCGCCGCTCACCAGGAGCACCGTGACCGACGAGCAGGTTGCATCGAGACGTGCCCGCCGAAGGCCAACCACCGCGGCAGCCGCGGCGGCGACAAGCGGCAGCCATCCCGTCGCGCCGTCGAGTCCCGGGGCCGCCCGCGCGGCCAGCGCCGTTGCCGGGAGAACAGCGAGGGCGCCAGCGCGGCCGTACCTGCTCGCGCCTGCCGCCACCGCGACCAACCCAACCACCGTCACCACGACCGCGGCCGTGCCGGCGATGGCAGGCCCGGTCGCCATGACCCCGACGGTGGCACCGGCCAGCAGCAACGCGGGCGTCACGCCGAGCAGAAGATTGGTCGGCACCCGGTCCGGCAGGCCCGCGGCCACAAGCGCGAGCCCTGCCGCGGCGGCGGCTCCCCTCGCGTCGATGCTGGTCCCCAGACCGCCGAGGGCCGCGGCGCCCGCCCACAACGCCGCCACCGCCGAAGCCTGCAACCAGGACGGCGGGATCGACAACGCGGCGCGCGGGGCAAGCGGCGCCGTCACGCCAGCACCTGCGCGGCCAGCGCGGCGGTCCCGCACGCGACCGCGACAACCAAGGCGACCCGGCGCGCGAGGAGCCTCCCGGCGCCAACGGCGAGAGCGACGCCCACCAGGGCCGCCGCGGCCCGAAGCCCGGCGTCGGCTGGGCTGGTCGCGGCCGGGCCCGCGGCAACCGTGGCCGCGGC
>JBPCMH010000192.1:0-5520 GCA_051002495.1 Acidimicrobiales bacterium | reverse complement strand
GTCCCGTGTCCATCATGACTTCACCGGTCGTCACTCGGGCCATCGTCGACCAGCTGGAAGCGTCCGCTGCCGGCCGCGACACGCTCGTTCCGCTCCACGGCAACCTCTCACCGACGGCTCCCGCCGAGGTGGGCGCGGGCGCGCCATCCGTCGCCGCAGCCGACGCCTGACCCACCCCGAACCAGCGGATCCACCCAGCCCGTCTCGCCGGACGCCAGCGAGGGGCATCCACGCTCACGCCGAACGCGCGAGCGAGCAGACCGAACGAAACCGGTCAGGCCTTCTTGATCGGGGCCCAGGCGAGCAGGAGGCGCTTCTCGCCGACGGACGGGAAGTTGACCACGACCTCCGCCTTGTCACCGGTGCCGATGATGTCGAGGATGATTCCCTCGCCCCACTTGCCATGGACGACGTCGGTTCCGATCTTCAAGTCAAGGTTCTCGGCCCCGGTGGTCTTGGCCGGCGACGCCGGAGAGCCATCCGCACCACCCTCGCCCCCGGCCGCGCCACTTGCTCCGGCGCGCATGGCGCCCTCGACGATGCGATCTCGACCGGGTCGCCACGAGCCGAACCCGTCGCCCCAACGATCGCGGTCGCGGGAAGCATTCGAACTCCGACGGGCCGACTCGACCTGCTGCATGAGCTCTTCCGGGATTTCCTTGAGGAACCTGCTCGGAGGGTTGTATTGCGTCGAGCCCCACAGAGTGCGACACCAGGCATGGGTGAGGTAGAGCCGCTCGCGTGCCCTGGTGATGCCGACGTAGCAAAGGCGGCGCTCCTCCTCGAGCTCCGTTGGCTCGCCCAATGCCCGCAGATGCGGAAACACGCCATCCTCGAGACCCATCATGAACACAGCGGGGAACTCAAGGCCCTTGGCCGTGTGCAGGGTCATCAGGGTGACCACCGACTCGTCGTCGGGCAGCTCGTCTGAGTCGGCGACCAGCGAGACCTCTTCGAGGAAGGTGGCGACTTCGTTGTACTCCCGGGCCATGCCGATCAGTTCCCGCAGGTTCTCGATGCGACCCGCCGCCTCCACCGAGCGCTCTGCCTCCAACTCGGCCATGTAGCCCGAACGCTCGAGGAGGAGCTCAACCAGGGTGCCCGGACCAGCACCGTCGGCCAACGCGACCCTGGCGTCTTCTAACAGCGCGTGGACCGCCCTGATACCAACGACGGCTCGCCCCTTCACGCCCGCCTCCTCGGCGTGATCGAGCGCCTGGCCAATCGTCAGCCCTCGGGCCGTCGCCCAGTTGTCGAGGCGCCCGACGCTCGTGTCACCCACCCCTCGCTTCGGCGCGTTGATGATCCTCTTTGCCGACACCTCATCGGCCGGGTTGGCGACCGTTTTGAGATATGCCAACGCATCCTTCACCTCACGCCGGTCGAAGAACTTGGTACCTCCCACCACCTTGTACGGGATGTTGCGGCGGGCCAGCTCCTCCTCGAGTACCCGACTCTGCGCGTTGGTGCGATAGAAGACCGCCATATCGCCCCACCGCGAGTTGTCGTCGTGCAGCCGCGACATCTCATGCACGACCCAGACGGCTTCGTCGTGTTCGTCCTCGGCGTGGTAGCGGGTGATGAGCTCTCCGCCCCCCTGCTCAGTCCAAAGTGCCTTCGGCTTGCGCTTTTCGTTATTGGCAATGACGGCGTTGGCCGCGTCGAGGATGTGCTGGCTCGATCGATAGTTCTGCTCGAGAACGACCACGGTGGTCTCGGGGAACGCGTTCTCGAACTCGAGGATGTTGCGGATGTCGGCGCCGCGGAAGGCATAGATCGACTGGTCGCTGTCGCCCACCACGCAGACGTTGCGATGCTCTTTGGCCAACATGATGACGAACTCGTTCTGGGCCGCATTCGTGTCCTGATACTCGTCGACCAGGAGGTGCTGGAATCGCTGCTGATAATGAGCCAGCACCTCAGGCACCTTGCGGAAGAGCTCGACGGTGTTGACCAGGAGGTCGTCGAAGTCCATGGCGTTCGCGGTACGCAGTCGATGTTGATACTCCCGATACACCTCCGCGATGCGGCGCTCGTAGATCGTGCGGGCCGCGTCGGCGTACGCATCGACCCCCATGAGGTCGTTTTTCACCTGCGAGATCGCCGCGTGCACGGCGCGGGGCGGGAACTTCTTGGTGTCGACGTTTTGATCGCGCAGCACATAACCGGTAAGGCGGACGGCGTCGGCCTGGTCGTAGATCGTGAACTGCGAGGTGAAGCCCAAGTGGTGGGCGTCCCGGCGCAGAATCCGCACGCAAGCCGAATGGAACGTCGACACCCACATCTTCTGGGCGACCGGTCCGACCAAGGCTCCGACGCGGTGCTTCATCTCGTCGGCGGATTTGTTCGTGAAGGTGATGGCGAGGATCTGGAACGGGCTGACGCCCTGCTGGCCGATCAGCCAAGCCACCCGGTGGGTGAGCACCCTGGTCTTGCCAGATCCGGCGCCGGCGATGATGAGCAGGGGTCCGCGATCGTGGATCACCGCCTCTCGCTGGACGGGATTCAGCCCGCTCAGGAGGGCGGCGTCATCGCCGAACGGACCCATCTCAACGGCTGCCACCAAATCAAATTACAGGCTTGTGGTCCCTCTGGCCCTCGGGCCCCCCAATTCGCTCTGGGTCGCCCCTGGTTCAGCCTCCAGCACCCAGGATCCACGCCCCCTTCCGCGTGCCGATCAGCAGCCTGGGGCCATCAAGATCACCTGGGGCGGGCCCGTCGACGCGCTCGAAGTCGCCCCGCGCGTACCCACCTGTGGGGTCAAACGTGGTCATGGCCTAGAGCGTGTGGCAGACGCGCCGATCGCTGTCGAGCGTCCTAGGCCTCGCCACGAAGCGCTGCGGCGATCTCCTGAGCAGACGCGCCCTTCTCGCGGAGCTGTTCGACGATGGCCTTGAGCCGGTCTTGCAGCGCGTCGATCTCGGTCTTCACCGTGCGCAGCTCGTTCAGGAGGGTTTCGTCGACGGCCATAGGCGAACCCTATTCGTCGCGACCGTCCCCAGTGGCACGGGTGATCGGGCCAGAGCGACCAGGCCAGCGGGTCACCAGGCCAGCGGTCGATCGGTTCAGCCCATAAGACGACCGGCAACCGCCGCGAGCACATGCTCACGATCCACCGAAGAGAACGGATGCGGGGTGTCGGCCAGCCAGACGAGCACAAGGCTCGCCCGGGCGTTCAACACCGCCAACTCCACATGGATGGGCACCAACCCGAGGTGGTCACCACCGGTGATGGTGGCCCGGTGCACAACCGCGACGTCATCAACGTCGCAGGCGACTCCCTCGACCGTCACGTCGAGTACCTGCGCTCCACCAGCGGACTCGCGCGAGCCCGCTGCGACGGCCTGGGCAAAGGCCTCAGCGAAGGCCGGCGCGCCGACTCGCGTCGCCGCGAACGCCGCGGTCGCGGCATCGGCAAACACGAACGCCGAGGAGAAGGCCATCGCCGCCTCGGGCCGAACAAAACGCGGCGAATCAGCCACGTCAGTGACGGCGGCCTCCGGGAAGTCGTCGCCAAGACAAGCCGTCAGCAATGCCTCGCCGCCGCCGCCCACTGGCTGGCCCCCGCTGGTGCCAAGTTCAGATGGCAGCTCCAACCATGGCCCCGGTGGCAGATCTTCCAGGGTCAGCAGCAGGGGCGCCGCACCGTGCTCACCCGGGCTGGCACCCATGGCGTCGGCCTACTCCCACTCGATGGTGCCCGGCGGCTTTGACGTCACGTCATAAGCCACCCGGTTGACCCCAGGCACTTCGTTGATGATGCGGCTCGACAGCCGCTCCAGTAGGTCATACGGCAAGCGCACCCAGTCGGCGGTCATGGCGTCATCGGAGTTGACGGCGCGAATGACGATCGGGTAGGCGTAGGTGCGCTCGTCGCCCATCACGCCGACCGAGCGCACCGCGGGGAGCACGGCGAAGGCCTGCCAGATCTCTCGGTAGAGCCCCGCCTTCTTGATCTCGTCGGTCACGATGGCGTCCGCGGCGCGAAGGATCTCCAGCCGCTCCGGTGTCACCGTGCCGATGATGCGCACACCCAACCCAGGACCGGGGAACGGCTGACGCCAGACAATCTCCTCGGGCAGGCCGAGCTGCTCGCCGAGCGCCCTGACCTCGTCCTTGAACAGCTGCCGCAGTGGCTCGACCAACTCGAAGTGCAATCCCTCGGGGAATGCGATCAAGTTGTGATGCGACTTGATGGTCGACGACGACTCCGAATGCGACCCCGACTCAACGACGTCGGGATAGAGCGTGCCCTGCACATAAAACCGGGCGTCGCCGTGGTCGCGGGCCGCGGTCGCGAACTCGCGCCAGAAGGTCTCGCCGATGATCTGGCGTTTCCGCTCCGGCTCGATCACGTCGTCGAGGGCATCGAGGAACCGGTCGGACGCCTTCACATGCACCAGGTCGACGTTGAACTGGCGGCGGAAGGTCTCCTCGATCTGCTCGCTCTCTCCTGCCCGCATCATCCCGGTGTCGACATAGACGCAGGTGAGCTGGTCGCCGACGGCCTTGTAGACGAGGGCGGCAGCAACCGCCGAATCGACCCCCCCGGACAGACCACAGATCACCCGTTCGCCGCCGACCTGCTCGCGAATCGCCGCGACCGATTGCTCAATCACTGAGGCCATCGTCCACTTCGGACGGCAGCCGGCCACCTCATACAGGAAGTGCTTCAGGATCTGTTGGCCGCGCGGGGTGTGCACCACCTCAGGGTGGAACTGCACCCCGAAGATGCCTCGCTCCTTTGACTCGAACGCGGCCGCCGGGGTGGCGTCGGTGGCCGCCGTCACCCGGAAGCCCTCTGGGGCCCGGGTGATGGAGTCGAAGTGGCTCATCCATACGTCCTGGTCGACGGGCAACTCGGCGAACAGCACCGACGAATCCGTTACCTGCAGCGCGGTGCGTCCGTACTCGCCGCGCCCGGTCTTCGACACCTCCCCGCCGAGTTGAAGGGCAACGAGCTGGGCGCCGTAACAGATGCCGAAGATGGGCACGCTGGCGTCATAGATGGCCGGGTCGATCGTCGGAGCGCCCTCGACGTGAACGGAAGCCGGACCACCGCTGAAGATGATTGCGGTCGGCTGCTTGGCCAGCATCTCGCTGACCGGCATCGTGTGCGGCACGATCTCGCTGTAGACGTGGGCCTCGCGGACGCGGCGGGCAATCAGCTGTGCGTACTGGGCGCCGAAGTCGACCACCAGAACGGTGTCGAAGGCCTCGTCGTCGACGAGCGGCGAGGTCAAGCTAGTGACCCATGCCCACGTTCTGGGCTCGCTGCAACTGCTTGCCCTCGGTCTGCAAGGCGGGGGCCACCATCACCTCAGCCTTCTGGAACTCCTTGACCGTCTCGTACCCGCAGGTGGCCATCGAGGTCTTCAGCGCGCCGAACAGGTTGAGGCGACCGTCGTTCTCATGGGCCGGGCCGGTGAGGACCTCCTTGAGCGTCCCCCGGGGCGTGGTGCGCACCCGGGCGCCGCGCGGCAGCGTGGGGTGGAACGTGGCCATGCCCCAGTGGTAACC
>JBPCMH010000191.1:0-6459 GCA_051002495.1 Acidimicrobiales bacterium | reverse complement strand
GTACTACCTGTCGGAGGTCCGCCATCTCCTCATCGATGGCGAGTACCACACGGAGTTTCGTTGCACCGGCAGGTTGAGCGGTCTCGGGCTCGGAGGGGGTCACGATCGATCGGACCCTGCTGGTCTCGGACTCGGTGCGCTGCAGCAACGGGGCCTGACCATGCTCCCGGCTATCGTCACCGCGAACCGGGAGCACCCCGACGGCATCGAGGGCATGGTCAAGGTCAAGATCCCTCTGATCGACGACGCCGAGGACATCGGTTGGATGCGCGTCGTCACGCCCGGCGCGGGCGCGAACGCGACCGTCACCTTCATGCCAGAGATCGACGATGAGGTGCTGGTGGCGTTTGCCGACGGCGACATACGCACTGGATACGTTTTGGGCGGGCTCTACAACGGCAAGGACAAGCCCCTCGAAGAACTCGCCTCCCCGGTGCCCGGCAGCGTCAACTTGCGCGGTATTCGGACGCCCGTCGGTCATTATCTCGTCTTCGACGAAGACGGCAATACCGTGACCCTCTCGGATAGCAATCAGTCGATGCTTTTGCTGGACGCCAGCGCAGAGACGATCACCCTCCAAGGAGCGAGTGGTTCGTTCGAGATCAACACCTCTTCTGGTGACATCACCATCAACGCACCGGGGGACATGATCTTCAAGTCCGACAAGGGCGTGACCATCGAGGCGGGCATGGCATTGACGTTGAAAGCCGGAACCGACTTCAAAGCCGAGGGCGGCACGAACGCCGAGTTGAAGGCTGGAGTCGGCGTCACGGTCAAGGGTACGACCGCGGAGCTGAACGGAAGCGCCACGACCACGGTCAAGGGCGCCATGGTCATGATCAACTAGGGGGAGCGAAAACATGGCGCAAGAATTTGTCGGACAGGGCATCGCGTTCCCTCTCCGCACCGACCAAACCGGCTCGCTGGCAACCGTCCGCGACGACGACGACATCCGCGAGGCCGTACGCCTCATTCTCGGCACCGCGCCCGGGGAACGACCGATGCGCCCTGAGTTCGGCTGTGGCATCCACGACCTGATTTTCGCGCCGGCCAACGCCGACACGGCTGGCCGGGTCGCGTTCGAAGTGCGGTACTCGCTCGAACGGTGGGAACCGCGTGTCGACGTCGACGAGGTGTTGGTGTCCTTCGACGAGGTAGAGCCCTCGACCATGTACATCCACATCACGTACTCGATCCGTGGCACCAACGATCCCCGCAACCTGGTCTTTCCCTTCTACACCATCCCCTCCGAGGAGTAAGTCGTGGCCCTTCCTGCGCCCAACCTTGACGACCGGTCCTTCCAGGACCTCGTCGATGAAGCCAAGCGGATGGTGCAACAGCGCTGCCCCACCTGGACCGACCACAACGTGTCCGACCCTGGCGTCACGCTGATCGAGACGTTCGCCTACATGGTCGATCAGCTCATGTGGCGGATGAACAAGGTCCCCGACCGCGTCTACATCAAGTTCCTCGAAATGCTCGGCCTCGAACTCCAGCCTCCGAGCGCGGCGCAAGCACCGGTGACGTTCTGGCTCACGGCCGGCCTCAAACAAAGCGTGGTCATCCCGACGGCGACCAGGGTGGCCACCACCCGCGGTGAGGACGAACCGATCGTGTTCGCAACGGTCGAACGACTCGAG
The DNA here is from genome assembly GCA_051002495.1 of Acidimicrobiales bacterium. Taxonomy (GTDB): domain Bacteria; phylum Actinomycetota; class Acidimicrobiia; order Acidimicrobiales; family CADCTF01; genus JBPCMH01. The sequence continues at coordinate 4,819 of JBPCMH010000191.1, read as the reverse complement.
ATCGTCCCCTGCTCGCGGGCCAACGTCGCCACTGAGATCGACGGCGAGCAAGTCGATCACACCGACACGCTCGACAACAAGCAAAACTTCTTCTGCTTCGACCAAGTCCCGAAACCAGGCGACTGTTTCTACATCGGGCTCAGCAACGCCACACCCCGCTGCGCCGTCACCCTGACCGTCGGCGCCACCATCGAGGGCGTCGGCGTCAACCCCGACTATCCCCCGGTGGTCTGGGAGGCATGGGACGGATCCGACTGGGTCGAGTGCGACCAGGAGTCAGACACCACCGGCGGTCTCAACCGCGACGGCATCATCGTGCTGCATCTGCCCGAGACGCACGCGGCGCATGCCGGCATCGTTCGGACAGCGGCGGGTTGGCTCCGCTGCCGCGTGTTGGAGAACGAGGAGTGGCAGCCCGCCTACAGCGCCTCGCCCCGCATCTCACGACTCGATGCGCACACCAGCGGGGGAACCATCCCCGCGGTGAACGCCCAGATCATCACCGAGGAGATCGTCGGCATCTCCGAGGGCACGCCGGCCCAACGCTTCTTGCTCCGGCATCGTCCCGTAGTGCCGTCGGCGGACGGCTACGCGGTGGAGGTCTCAGAGCTCTCGGGCTGGGAAGACTGGACCGAAGTCGACTCGTTCGCCCAGTCCGGCCCCGACGACAAGCACTTCGCCATCGACCGCAGCGCGGGCGAAATCGTGTTCGGCCCCTCTGTGCGGCTGCCCGATGGAACAGTCCGCGGCTACGGCAAGACCCCAACCACGGGGCTCCCGATCAGAATCCGGGAGTACCGCACTGGCGGCGGTCGAAGCGCCAACGTGTCTGCCGGCTCGATCAACTCTCTGCAGACGGCGCTCGCCTACGTCGGATCGGTCACCAACCGGTATCCCGCGACTGGCGGCACCGACGCAGAAACGATGGACAATGCGAAGCTGCGCGGACCGATCATGTTGCGGACTCGCCAGCGGGCCGTGACCGCGGCCGACTACGAGAGTCTGGCTCTCGAAGGCTCGAAAGCCCTCGCTCGGGCCCACGCGGTACCCGCCGGAGAAGGCGACGCGACCGCGGGCGGGATCGAGTTGTTGGTCGTCCCGACAGTGGAGGATGGCGAGCACGGCAGCCTCGACTTCTCGCAGATGTTGGCCTCAGACGATCTGATGTCCGAGGTGACTAGCTACCTCGATGAGCGCCGCACGATGGGCGCACGCCTCCTCGTGCGTCCCCCGAGTTATGTGGGGATGAGCATCGTCAGCCAGTTGCGCGGGCGGTCGCGATACACGACTGAAGAGATCGAGAAGGCCTCACTTGAGGCGCTCTTCACCTACTTCCACCCGACTCGTGGCGGGCCTGAGGGCAAAGGTTGGCCGTTCGGACGCCCGGTCGCCGTCGGCGAAGTGTTCTCCGTGCTCCAGAAGGTTCGCGGCGTGGAGTACGTCGAGGACGTCAGGCTCTACCCGGCCGATCCGATCAGTGGCACGCGAGAGAAGGCCATCCCCCGCATCGACCTCGGTTCCCATGATCTGGTCTTTTCCTATGGCCATCAGATCATGGTCCAGAGCGGTTGAGGTGTCGTGTTCCCTAAGATGGAAGCCGACGACGGGGTCGAGGGAGGTGGTGACTGATGCGCGGCATGGTTGAAGGGCTCGAGACACCGCACCCGATGGGAGCCTTGCTCCCCTCCCTGTACCACGACGACGATTTCACCCAGGCGCTCACGGCCGGCCTCGATCAGGTGCTGGCGCCCGTATTCAGCACGCTCGACGCGCTTGAGGCCTACATCGATCCCGGCACCGCGCCTTCCGACTTCCTCGACTGGTTGGCCAGTTGGGTCGGCCTCGAACTCGACGCGTCGTGGCCCGAGGAGGGCCGCCGCGCGCTGGTGGCCAAGGCCATCGAGCTCTACACATGGCAGGGCACGATCAAAGGCCTGGTCATGCTCATCGAGACCTATACCGGGATCACGCCCGAGATCGTGGATTCAGGTGGAGCGACGTGGTCCCCCACGCCCGATGGCGACCTGCCGGGCGACGACTCAGCCACCATCAAGATGAAGCTCACGGTGCCCGGTGATGTTGCGATCGACACGAGTCGACTAGAACGGCTGGTTGCGGGGGCCAAACCGGCCCACATGCTGCTCCAGCTCGAGGTTTCTAATTCATGATCATTTGTACGGCCTGCGGTAACCACAACGAGGACGACGACGAGTTTTGCGGCTCCTGTGGCAAGTTTCTCGAGTGGGTCGGCGAGAAGGTCGAGGAGCCACCGCCGCCGGAACCCGAGCCGGAGCCTGAGCCCGAACCTGAGAAGGCTGGCCTTCTCGACCGGGTGAAGGCCGCCGTCGGCATCGACGACGACGCCAACGACGCCACCGCCGGGGCCCCGGCTTCAGGGCTGGCGGCGGATAGCGCGGCCGAACAACCGACCGGGACGAGCCCAAGCACGATCGACGATGAGCTCCAGCGCGCCGCGGAACAGGCCGCCGCGGCCGACGCAGCCGACCGGGCGGCCGAGGAAGCCGCTGTCATCGAGGCCCAGCGGCAGGCCAAGGTCGCAGCCGCCGAGCGCGCCGCCGCCGAAGCGGCCGCAGCCGAAGCCGAGAAGCAGGCCGCAACCGCGGCAGCCGCCCAGCGCGAAGCAGAGGACGCCGCCGCCGCCCAAGCCCGACGCGAGGCAGAAGAGGCCGTCGCCGCGGCCGCAGCCCAGCGTGAGGCCGAGGACGCCCACCGGGCCAACCAGGAGGCCGAGCGGGCCTCTGCCGAGTTGGCCGCGGCCGAGCAGGCGCGGCTCGCCTCGGTCTCCGAACAACAGGTCAACCAAGACCAAGCCGCACGGGAAGCTGATCACGCCGGGCAACAGGCCGAGGCCGAAAGGGCCCGGCTGGACGCGGAGGGGGCCGAACGCCAGCGGGCCGCGGCCGAGGCAGCCGATGCTGAAGCTGCTCGGGCTGAGGCCGAATCCGCCGCACAAGCCCAGCGCGAGGCGGAGGAATCTGAGCGAGCCCGGCAGGTAGCTGAAGCCGCGGCAGCCGAAATGGCCCTCCGCCAGGCAGAAGAGGACGCCAAGCGGGAAGCCGAGGCAGAAGCAAAGCGCAAGGAAGAGGCGGCCAAAGCTGAGGCGGCACGACGCGCCGCTGCACTGCTCGCCCGACCGAAGGCGGTCACACCAACAGCAACACCGCAACCCCCGCCGAACCTGGGTCGCAACCCGGCACCCACGCCCGCCCCACCTGCCTGGACGCCCGAGTCGGCGCCAGCCCAACCAGCGACTGGCGCCACGCCCGCGGCCGCCACGCCGCCGGCGACGACGCCTTCGGCGTTCCAACCGACGGCAAAACCACCCACTGCGCAACACCCGACCAAAGGAAAGCGCCCGCCCCGGCCCGTGCCGACCCAGAAGAAGCAGGACGCCAGCGTCAAGGCCGGTGATCTGATCTGCGGTCAGTGCGGCCAGGGCAACGACCCGCAGCGCAAGTTCTGCCGAAAGTGCGGGAACTCGTTGGCCGAAGCCGCGCCCGCGGCCAAACTCCCGTGGTGGAAACGCATCTTCGGTGGCGGATCATCGAAGAAGGGCGACAAGGCCACCAAGGCCGGTGGCGGCAAGCGGGGCAAGACGAACGCCAAGGGTATGGCCCGTAGCGCACAGACTGCTGGCTGGAAGGCCAGTCGGGCCATGACCTTTGTGCGCCGCGGCTTGCTGATGGCGATAGTCGCCGGTGTCGCTATCCCGTTTGCCGTGCCGAGCGTGCGAGGCGCGGTGATGAACAAGGGATCCGACGCAGCCGGTTGGTTCCGCGGCATCGTTGCCCCGAAGTACGAACCGGTGAACCCAATCGTGGCGATCGGAACGAGCGAACTCCCCGACCACCCAGCGGCCCTCGCTATCGACAAGTTCAAGAACACCTACTGGGCAGAGGCTGGCCCCGGGGACGGTGTCGGCCAATCGATCGCCATCGACTTCGATGGCACGGTCGACCTCAGTCGGGTGATCATCCACATTGGAGCGACCGATCCGCCCGATCAGTTCCTGAAGCAGCCCCGGCCGAAGCAGTTGCGGGTCGTCTACGACGAAAATCAGCCCGGCCCAGACGGCCGGCCGCCGATCGAATCCCAGGTTCTGTCGCTGAAGGACGAGGACGGCGCCCAAACGTTCAGTTTGAAGGGCGCAAAGCAGGTGCACCGGGTGACCTTCTTCATCGCCGAGGTCTACAAGGGCCAGGCCGGCGAGGACGCGTCAATCGCGGAGTTCGAGTTCCGCGTGAAGGGCTGACCGAGCCTCAAATCGGCTCGACGCCGAGTTCTTCCACTCCTCGAACATGACCCGGTTCGTAGGACCCCTGTGTGATACGGTCGCCGGCACGGTGGGTTGATCTTCTGCCGTGTCGACCTGGGGGTGCGATGGCAAGACATATTGCAATCGCGTTGATACTGCTGTTCGCGACGGCATGTAGCGGTGACGGTGACGACCCACCGCCGACGACAACGACCGCCCCGGTGACGGCCCCGGCGACCACCGTGGCCGCACCCACGCACACCGTGCAGCCGGGTGACACCCTCTTCGGCATCGCCCAGCGCTTCGGGACGACGGTCGAAGCCATCGCTCAAGCGAACGGCATCACGGATCCCAACGTCATCGAGGTCGGACAGATTCTCCAGATCCCATCCGCGCCATAGAACGCCATGCCGTCCTTGCTGCCGGACTCAGCTCGGCTCGACGCCGAGTTCTGCCAGCACGTGGTGATATTGCGCGGTCGCCCGCTGGGCGGCGGCCAGGTCGCCAGCTCGCCCATGGGCGTCGATGAGGACACGCCACGCC
>JBPCMH010000190.1:0-7047 GCA_051002495.1 Acidimicrobiales bacterium | reverse complement strand
GCTAGAAACGGCCGGGCTAGATGCCCAGCATCTTGCGGACCTGTTTGGCGTCGCCGCCGGTGACCTGCGCTTCCCTGGCGAGTCGGCGGGTGCGCACGCTGGACTTCTTCTCGAGAATGTGGGAGCGGAACGCCTTCCGGCGCATGATCTTGCCGCTCCCCGTGATCTTGAAGCGCTTGGCTGCGCCCTTGTCAGTCTTCATCTTCGGCATGTCAGGTCTCCTGCGTCTCCTGCGTTTGCTGCTGGTCGTCCTGGTCGACGGACTCTCCGTCGCCTTCGCTCTGTTGCCGCTTTGCTGCCGCCACCTGCGCCCGCTTGTCCGGAGCAAGAACCATGATCATGTTGCGCCCGTCGAGCATGGGCACCGCTTCGACCTTGGCCAGGTCGGCGGAACGCTCGGCGATCCGGTCGAGGATCCCCTTGCCCAGATGCGGGTGGTCGACCTCTCGGCCTCGGAACATGATCGTGATCTTCACCTTGTGGCCCTCATCGAGGAACTCCATGACCTTGCGGGTCTTGGTGTCGAAGTCGCCCGAGCCGATTTTGACCCGGTACTTCATCTCTTTGATGGCCTGCTGGCTGCTCTTGCGTCGTGATTCCCGAGCCCGTTGCGCGGCGTCGAACTTGACCTTGCCGTCGTCCCTGACTCGACACACCGGTGGGTTGCCATTCGGCGCAACCTCCACCAAGTCGAGATCGAGATCTCGAGCCAGGTTCAGTGCCTCCTGCAACGGCTTGACGCCGAGCTTGGTGCCTTCGGGATCGACGACGAGCACCTCGCGGGCTCGGATTCTCTCGTTCACCCTCGGCTCGTTAGTGGGGGCAGCGGCTATGCGGCATCACTCCTTGATCAGTGGTTGACGCCGGCCCGGCGCGAAGACGGGCAGGCGTTCGAAAGCAACGCCCGCCCGCTTGGCGGCCATTCGACCCGTCGCACCGTCTGATGTTGCTGGTGGCCGGGTGGGGGCGACTGCCCCGCTTTCGGATTCGGTTGTACCGCCTACGGTACTGCAGATGGGCACCATTTGGACACCTGACGGAGACCACCAGCCGACCACGACGGCACAGGCAGGCCCGGACGCGGCGGGCGAACCAAGCCAGGAGGAACTTGAGGCCCAGGTTCGGGCCATGCAAGACCAGCTCCGGCAGACCCCAGCCCACGTCGTGGTGGCCAACCACGCCTTCGGCCTCTTCGAGCTGGCCGCCATCCATCTCGGCTCCCAACCGCCCCAGGTGGCCGAAGCGCAACTGGCCATCGATGCCTTGGCCGCGCTGGTGGAAGGGCTAGCCGGCCGACTCGGCGAGTTCGAAACCCAACTCCACGACGGTCTGGCCCAGCTCCGTCTGGCCTACGTGCAGATCAGGGCGGCCGCGGCCCAGGCCGCGGGACAGCAGACCCAGCAGACCCAGGATTAGGGACTAGCGCCGTAGTGCCTTCACCTTGATGGTGCGGACCGCTTCGGCCCGCTCCACCCGCGCCCCACAACCTCCGGACACCACGACCGCTCGCACGGTGTAGATCCCGGGATCGAGATACGTGTGACGAAGATCGACGTTCTGCGTGAACGGCTCTTCGGCGCAGGATGACTCCGGCGGATTATCAACGGCGACGACCGAGTTCCCATCATCGAAGTCGACCTCCACCCGCTGCAATCGGCCTGCCGTGTCACGGATCGAGATGGTGACGTCAAGTTCGGCACCAGGCTCGGTGGCCCGGCCTGAGAGCACATCAGCTCGGAGTTGCCGGGATGACCCGCCGACCAGAGCGATCGCCACGATGACGGCGAGCACCACCACTATTGCGCCCAACCCGATCACCGTCTGGCGCCCTGCGCTGCCCCGCCGCGTCGTGGGCTCCGGCGCCACAGTTGGTTCATCCACGAGCGACATCAAAGGCCTCCCAACTACCGGCACCACCCGGGGCCACGGCGAACGTCACGCTTTCGCCCGCGGTGATGGTGCGCGTGCCATCGGCGATCTGCGTGCAGTGGAATCGGAACGACCTGCCATCGACGCTGGCGACCGTGCCAAGGCCGACGTGGTCGTCGAACTCCTCGACCCGTCCCTCCAACCGCCGACCAACTGCCGCCGACATCAGTGGACGATCTTCGACAACGGCAACTCCAAAATGTCTGATGCCCCATGCTCTTTGAGTGCTGGGATCAGCGTGTTGATCTCCGACTTCTCAACGACGGTCTCAACCGCGTACCCACCATCGCCATAGAGCTTGTTGACCGTTGGCGACTTCATCGCGGGCAACAGCTCGATAACCGCGGCGAGCTGCTCATGACCCACGTTCAACTTGACGAGCACCTTCCCTCTCGCCTCCAACGACCCTTGCAGCAAGGTATGGATCTGCTCCATCGCTCGCCGTTTCTCGGGGTCGGCGTAAGCGGCAGGGTTGGCGACGAGTTCGGTGTAGGAGCTGAGGATGGTGTCGATGATCCGGAGCCGAGCCTGACGGAGTGCTCTGCCGGTCTCGGTCAGCTCGACGACGGCGTCAGCGATATCGGGGATCTTGGCTTCGGTCGCGCCATAGGACAGGCTCACTTCGGCCTTGATGCCGTGCTGTTCGAAGAATCGACGGGTGAGGCCCAGATACTCAGTCGAGACCCGAACCCCGTCCTTGAGATCGGTGACCGACTCGATCGCAGAGTCCTCAGCCACCGCCAGCACGATGTTGGCCGGCCGGCTTGTCGCCTTCGAGTACCTGAGCTCGCCGAGCGACACGAGGTCCGCGCCTTGTTCCTCGATCCAGTCGCGCCCCGTGACACCGAGATCGAACATGCCGTCGGCCAGATAGATGGGGATCTCTTGGGGGCGAAGGATGCGGACCTCGGCCACGCGATGGTCGCCAATCGAGGCCTTGTAGTCGACGTCGGTGCTGCGCGAGACGGCTAGGTCGGCATCCGCGAACAACTCCAATGTGGCCTTTTCCAACGAGCCTTTCGGCAGCACCAGCTTGAGCATCAACCCATCCTTCCGCGCGCAGCCCTGAGGTGCCCGACCATTTCGACGGCGCCAAGCCCGCACTCCTCGCCAACGTTGTGGCCACCTGGGTCCTCGGAGCGGGCCATGGCCTGCTGCAGGTCCTCGGTCGTCAACACGCCAAACATCACCGGGACACCAGTGTCGAGCTGCACTCGCTGGACGCCGGCTGCACACTGCTCCGAGACCAGTTCGTAATGGGTCGTCTCGCCACGGATGACCGCACCAAGCACGATGACTGCGTCACAATCGCCACCCTCGGCGTGGGCCTTGGCCGCGAGAGGCAACTCGAATGCTCCGGGAACCCAGAACACGGCGACGTTGCTGTCGGCAGCTCCTGCCTTGGCCAACCCGCGCCGAGCTCCATCGAGCAGGCGCGTGGTGATCAGATCGTTGAAGCGAGAGCAGAGCACCACCACTCTCACGTCGGACCCGTCAAGGCTGGGTTCGACCCGGTCGGGCGAGACCGCGTCACCCGCCAACGCGACCACCTTGCGCCGACTCAGAGGACATCGTCGAGCCCTTCGAGCAGGTGGCCCATACGCTCGCGCTTGGTGCGGAGGTAGTCGATGTTCTCCGGGTTTGGCGCGATCTCGAGCGGGACGATCTCGGTGACCTCCAGCCCGAAACCGGAGATGCCGTGAGCTACCTGGGTGAGCCCAGCAATCTTGGCTGGATTGTTGGTCATGATGCGCATGGTGGTCACGCCGAGCTCAACAAGGATCTGGCTGCCGGTGCTGTACTCGCGGCGGTCCGAAGGGTGGCCGAGCTGGATGTTGGCCTCGATCGTGTCATAACCCTGCTCTTGGAGCTTGTAGGCCTGCATCTTGTTGGCGATGCCGATGCCGCGCCCTTCGTGACCGCGGAGGTAAACGATCACACCCATCCCCTCATCGGCGATGCGCTTCATGGCCGCGTCCAGCTGAGGTCCGCAGTCGCAACGCAGCGAGCCGAAGACATCGCCGGTAAGGCACTCGCTGTGCACCCGGACCAGCACGTCCTCCTCTCCGGAGGGGGCACCCTTCACGAAGGCCAGGTGGGTCCGACCATCGATGAGATCGTCGTAGGCATAGCAAGTGAAGTCGCCGTACAGCGTCGGGATGCGTGCCTCCGCGACGCGACGGACGAGCTTCTCCTGCTGACGCCGGTACCGAACCAGATCGGCGATGGAGATGACGAGGAGGTCGTGCTCGGAGGCAAACCGCTCCAGCTCGGGCAGTCGGGCCATGTCCATCTTCTTCTCGTCGACGATCTCGCACAGCACGCCGGCTGGGTAGCAGCCCGCCATGCGGGCCAGATCGACTGCGGCCTCGGTGTGACCGGCGCGCTTCAGGACGCCGCCCTCGCGCGCTTCCAGCGGGAGGATGTGGCCGGGGCGGGCCAGGTCGCCCGGACGGGTCGCCGGATCCACGAGCGCCTGGATAGTGGCAGCCCGATCGTGAGCCGAGATCCCGGTGCTGGTGCCGTGGCGCACGTCGACGGTCACCAGGAACGCGGTCCGCATCGTCTCGGTGTTGTGGGCCACCATCGGCGGCAGGTCGAGCTCACGGGCGCGCTCGGTTGTGATGGGCGCGCAGATGTAGCCAGAGGTGTGGTGCAGAAAGAACGCGATCTTCTCCGGCGTGGCAAACTCGGCCGCCATGATGAGGTCGCCCTCGTTCTCGCGGTCCTCGTCGTCGACGACGACGACGATCTCGCCCCGTGCGATCGCAGCAATGGCCGGCTCTATCGATGCCAGCGACACGCCGCTCACGCTCCTCCCCGAGCAGCCAACAGCCGCTCGACGTACTTCGCCACCAGGTCGACTTCGATGTTCACAAGCGAATCCGGCTCTCGATGGCCCAGCGTTGTCACCTGTGCAGTGTGGGGGATGATCGCAACTGAGAACCACTCATCGCCAGCCTCGACGACGGTGAGGCTGCATCCGTCGACGGTGATCGATCCCTTTTCGATGACATAGCGGGCGAGTTCTGGCGGAATAGACACCCGGAGGTCGGGGGCGGCCTGCAGGACCCGGCCAACGGCGTCAACGTGGCCTTGCACGATGTGCCCACCCAGTCGATCAGAGGCCCGAACCGGTCGCTCCAGATTGACGACATCACCGACAGCCACCGACCCCAGATTGGTTCGGGACAGCGACTCGTCGACCACATCTGCCGCCCACCACCCTTCACCCATCTCGACGACAGTGAGGCAGCAGCCATTGACTGCGATCGAGTCACCGATTGCCGCGTCGTCCAGAACCTCGGTGGCGTCGATCACGAACCGATTGCCATGGCGCGATCGCAGCCGACCAAGCTCTTCGACGATGCCGGTGAACATCAGACCGGTTCCAACTCAACGCGGATGTCATTGCCCAGCTGCTCCATCGCAACGAGCCTGCCTCGCCATGCATCGGCGATGGTGGCTGCACCAGCCCCGGCCAGGAGCGGTCGCCCGTCGCTGCCGCCCATGATGGTGGGTGCGAGGTAGATGACGTACCGGTCTACCAACCTCGCGGTGTGAAATCCGTGGGCGACAGTGGCGCCGCCCTCGACGAGCACCTGGACAATGTTGCGCCGTCCGAGCTCGTCAAGGACGTCTCCGAGATCGCCGGAAAGAGCGACCGCAGGCTCCACCTTGGCGCCACCAGGGACGCGCCCGAGCACCACCCGCATCGGGTCTGGGCCATCAACGTGTCGGACGGTCAACGACGGGTCGTCGGCTCGGACGGTGCCCGCGCCGACGAGCACGGCATCGCTCTCCGCTCGAAGCCTGTGCGCGTCGGCCCTGGCCTCCTCGCCGGTGATCCACTGGCTCGTGCCATCGGGCGCAGCGGTTCGTCCATCAATGGTGGCCGCCAGCTTCAAAACCACCCACGGCCTTCCTGTCCGACGATGTTTGAGATACGGCGCCAACTGGCGCTCCACTTCGTCGCTCCCCACCCCGAGGTCGACGTGGATCCCCGCGGCTCGCAGGGTGGCGATGCCCTTGCCGGCGACCAGCGGATCGGGATCCTCCAGCCCCACCACGACACGGGCGACGCCGGCATCGATGATGGCGTCAGTGCACGGGGGGGTGCGTCCGTGGTGACAGCACGGCTCGAGGGTTACATACAGGGTGCCGCCCTTGGCGTCGAGTCCGGCTGCGGCCAACGCAACCCGCTCGGCGTGGTGCTCCCCGGGGGGCTGGGTAGCCCCGCCGTGGTCGCCGGGCTCGACCACTGCGCCGACCCACGGATTGGGCGAAGCCGTCGTGCGTACGCGCCAAGCGAGGTCGATCGCACGCCGCATGCGCTCACCGTCGTCCACCACGTCAGTCTCGCGGCCGAATCCCGAGACGGCGAACCGACGAGGGCTCAGTGGGTTGTTGGCGCGTCGAGAAGCAGTCGGATGGCGTGCGGGAGCACATCAGCCACCGAGTCGAGGCATTCAAGGGCGCCTTTGGTTGACCCGGGAACATTCATCACGAGCGCCTCGCCCCGCGTTCCGGCGACACCACGGGAGAGCCGACCAAGCGGGTTAACCAACCGGCATGCCTCGGCCAGACCCGGGGCCTCGCGATCGAGGACGGCTTTCGTGCCTTCAGGCGTCTGGTCCCTTGGGGCGAACCCCGTGCCACCTGTGGTGATGACCAGCCCGGCGAATCCCGCACACAAATCTCTGAGTGCCGCGGCGACGGCTTCGGCGCCGTCGGCGGTTACCTCATGCCGATCGACGGTGTAGCCCGCGGCCACGAGCGCCTCCACGAGGCCGCGGCCTGAGATGTCGTCCCGCTGGCCGTTGGCCACTCCGTCCGAGACCGTAAGCACGCGGGCCTTAAGTCCGGCAGCGGTCACGTGTGGCGTTTGTCGATCCGGAACGCCGAGGAGTCTTCTGCCTTAGCCAGCAACTTCATCTCCGTCGCAACCGTCGAGGACTCAGCCACGGAGGCCAGTGTGCGGTGTTCGGTGCTGGCGACGCCGAGCGAGATGCCCATCAACGGCACCTCATGCCTGGCGTTGCGTCGATCCTCGACCTCAACGAAGCCCCTGGCGGCATCCTCCTCGTCGTACAACGACGGGGCCAGCTCGTCGAAGTC
>JBPCMH010000189.1:0-24518 GCA_051002495.1 Acidimicrobiales bacterium | reverse complement strand
CTACAACGTGGTGATCGCGGAGGAGATCCAGCAGGCGGAGGTGAACGCCGCCGGGCTCGGGTGGACGCTCCACAACGACATCTGCCTGCCCTACTTCCTCACGCTGTGCAGCGACGAGCAGAAGCGACGCTGGCTGCCCGGGATCTGCAGCGGCGAGCTCATCACCGCCATCGCCATGACGGAGCCGGGGATCGGTTCCGACCTGGCGTCGATGGCGACTACGGCCGTGCTCGACGGCGACCACTACCTCGTCAACGGCTCCAAGACCTTCATCACCAACGGCATCAACGCCGACCTGGTGATCACCGCGGTGAAGACCGACGCCTCTCAGCGCCACGCCGGCATGAGCCTGGTGGTGCTCGAGCGCGGCATGGGCGGCTTCGAGCGGGGGCGCAACCTCTCCAAGATCGGCATGCACGCCCAGGACACCGCCGAGCTGTTCTTCACCGACGTCCACGTGCCGATCGCCAACCTCCTCGGCGACGAGGGCAGCGGCTTCCGCTCCCTCGTGACGAAGCTGCCGCAGGAGCGCCTGTCCATCGGCGTCACCGGCGTGGCCGCCGCCCGTCAGGCCCTGGACACCACGCTGGCCTACGTCAAGGAGCGCACCGCCTTCGGACAGCCGATCGGCTCGTTCCAGAACAGCCGGTTCCGGCTGGCCGAGATGGCCATCGAGCTGGAGATCGCCCAGACCTTCGTGGATCGATGCGTGCTGGCCCTCAACGAGGGCACCCTCACCGCCGAGGAGGCCGCCATGGCCAAGTGGTGGTGCACCGAGCTGCAGAAGCGAGTGGTCGACACCTGCGTGCAGCTCCACGGTGGCTACGGGTACATGACCGAGTACCCCATCGCCAAGGCCTATGCCGACGCCCGCATCACCACGATCTACGGAGGCACCACCGAGATCATGAAGGAGATCATCGGGAAATCCCTCGGCGTCTGACGCTGGGGCGTCTCGTGTAGACGGGGTCGATGGCGTCGGCCGTCAGGTTGTCCGCCCGGGATCACCTCGCCCTGGACGCCGATGCCTTGGGTGCTGGTGAAGGACTCGACCGGGCTGAGCACGGCGCCCCGCTCCCGGGCGCCGGCGGCGATGGCCTGGGCGATCGGGTGCTCGCTGGCATCCTCGAGGGACCCGGCCAGATGCAGGGCCTCGGCCTCGTCGGTGTCACCGGTGACGATGATCTCGATGAACGCCATCTGGCCGGTGGTGACGGTCCCGGTCTTGTCGAGCACGATGGTGTCGACGGTCCGGGTGGACTCCAGCACCTCAGGGCCCTTGATGAGCACGCCGAGCTGGGCCCCCCGCCCGGTGCCGACCATGAGGGCGGTGGGGGTGGCGAGCCCGAGGGCGCGATCTGGCTGTCGCCGGAACCACGGTCGGGGGTGAGCGAGAAGCCGTGCGTCATGCCGATCTCCCCGGCGGTCCCGAGGAACAGGGCGTACAGCGACCAACCGAAGGCGGCCAGGACTCCGATTGTGGAACGGCCATGCCCCCCACGTGACGACCGTCGGGCAGCGGACCGTGCCGATGTTCCGAGCGGCCGGTCTCATACGGGCTTCCGGCCGACGTAGAAGTAGCGGTCACCCCAGCCTCTGGGGGTCACCCGGGCCAGGATGAGCGAGGCCCGCCGTATGAGGTGAAGCGCGATCAGGCGGGGTCGGCGCTGGCAGTCCGCGATCCTGGAGGGGGCGGGCCACCAGACCTCGAAGACTTCGAAGGTCTGCTCTTCGAGCCCGTGGCGGGCGAAGAACCCGCGCTGCCCGCCTGCCGTTGCCTGCAGGACGTGGGTCGGGGGCTGCCGGCGAAGGCGGTTAGGTCGTGCCCTTCCCAGGGCCCGCTTCGCCACGGCGAACACCGTCCAGTTGTTCTCCAGCGGGCCCTGTACGACGAGCAGGCCGCCGGGGCGGAGCATGGCGAGGGCCACGCCGAACTGCTGGTCGAGGTCGGTTAGATGCTCGATCACGTCGCCGACATGGATCACATCGGCCTGGGGTGGATGGCCGGCGTCGGCCACGGCCTGCAGCGTCCGGACCGGTCGCCCGGTCCGTTCGCTGACCAGGTCGGCCACCTCGCCGGCGAACTCGACGCCTCGGGCGTCCCATCCCAGCGCGGCTGCGGCCTCGACCAGCCTTCCTGTCCCGCACCCGAAGTCGACGAAGACACCGCAAGGGTGTGCTCGCAGCACGCCGAGGAGCCGCTCGGGCTGCTTGGGGTCCTCGACCGGATGATCGGAGGTCACCAGGTCCGCGTAGCCGGGCCCGTAGATCTTCGCCAGCACATGCTCGTCGGGCATGGGGGTGCAGTACAGCGACCCGCAAGCGGCGCAGCGCCGGTAGGTGAACCGCTCGCCGGCGAACTCGGTGATCCCCGCCCATGACGACGTGGACCTGATCGCCCGGCACAAGGGGCAACCTTCCATCACCAGTCCTCCCGTCGCAGGAACACTTCGAGTGTGAGCAACGTCCAAACAGCGCGGAGGGGCTCGAGGACACGAGCCGACGGCGTCACCAGCATGCTCTCCGTGTAGGTCCGCAGGTCGGCGCGGAACCACAGGTCGAGGGGCACGCCGAAACCGCGCTTGCGGCGGTGGAGGAGCTCGCGGGGCACGATGTCACGACCGCCTTCCTTGAGGACGCGTTGCAGCGGCCATGCCCGCACCTTATGGTCCGGCGGCAGCCGTGCCACGAACTCCCACACCTCACGGGCGAGGAACGGGGATCGCACCTCCAGCCCGTGGGCCATGCTCATCCGGTCGGTCTTGGGCAGCAGATCGTCGAGCCAGGATGTGCGGGCGTTCGGGTGAGGTACCCGGTCGGTCACCTCGGGGCCGTGTGATACTCCTCGGGGCTGTGCGCTCGCCCGGTGGTCTCCCCGTGACGAGAGTCGGTGGATGTCGATGACGTACCTGTGCATGGACTTCGGATGCGGGCACGCGAGAGTTCGCGGAGACGACGACGAGCACTGGCTGGGCGTTGACGCGTACCCCGTGGCAGGCGTTGACGTCGCCGCTGTCTGGAGTCGGACGCAGAGGGCGCTGCCCTTCCGGGATGGCGTGTTCAACAGGGTCCGGCTGTCCCACGTACTCGAACATGTCGTGGACCCCGTGGACCTCCTCTCCGAGTGCAGGCGCATCGTCCGCCGCGGCGGGCACGTGGAGGTCAGGGTCCCGCACCACACCAGCATCTGGGCCCACGAGGTGAACCACCGGAGCTACTACAACGCGTTCAGCCTCGACGTCCTGTTCGCTGACAGCGACGCCTCGGCGGAGGGGCGTGCACTCTTCGAGCTGGGGGAGCGGACGGTGGTGCTCAGGTGCCCGCCCGACCGGGGTGGGCGGGCGCCCGGTTTCCTGGTCCGCCGCGCTGAGCGCCTCGTCAACCGGCACGTCTTCTTCGCAGAGCTCCACTTGCTGAAGCTGGTCGGGGCGTACGAGATCCGTTTCGTCCTGCACCCCATCGATGTGGTCTCCGGGGACATTGTCGACACGTCCCGGGAGTGACGCCAGGCCCAGTTGGCTCGACCACGACCGCCACTAGCCCGGCGACGTCCGGGGCACCGAGCCGATGACGAGGATGTAGTGGGACATCCGAAAGTAGCCCGTGTGCAGTACCTCGTCGTTGAGCCCGAACACGAAGACGTTCACGAAGTACCGGCCCATGGCGGCGGCGAGACGCTCCGGGCTGAAGAGGTTCACATGCCCGATCCGGCTCGCCTCGGACGCGTAGGCGGCGGCCGCCTCGTTCGGCGTCCCCACGACGCAGAAGCCCTCGGCCCCCACATGGCGCCACAGCCCGTCGAGAAAGGCGTCCTCCAGCTCCGGTGGGATGTGCTCGATCACGTCGAGGCTCACGACGGCGTCGTGATCGCCGAGCGCGGCACCGATGATGTCGGCGCAGACGAAGGTCACCCCGCCGTGGACCGCCAGACTGCGATTGGCGTGCTCGATGGCGGTGGCGTCGAGGTCGACGCCGAGCACCTGATTGCCGCCCTCGGCGAACATCATCGTGCCCAGGCCCTCGTTGCAGCCGACCTCGAGCACCTTGATGGTGCGACCGACCGGGAACATCCGTGCCGCGAACTTGTAGCGGGCGAGGGTGAAGAGCAGATGGCGAGGCGAGCGCAGGGCCTGGTGCGCATAGTGCGGTCCCAGCTCGAGCCGCGTGTCGCCGATCGCGTCCATCACCTCGCGCCACGCGTTCTGGTCACTCACGCGTTAGAGCCTTTGATCGGAATGTCCGCTCTGCGCGCAGCTGATCTACGAGCAGCAGGGCCCCGTCCCTCGGCTCCCGCACAACGACCTCGGGGAGCAGCCGCAGTCGTTCGGCGACGGCGAACCGCCGGTGCCAGATGCTGCCCGCCCGGGGCGACGACGTGACGCGCGGCTGCAGCGGCAGGGCTGACGCGACCGCAGTTGCGAGCTCCGCGTACGACACCGAGGTGCCACTGGCCAGGTTCACAAGTCCCAGGATCCGCCCAGACCCTGCGGCCGAGAGGGCCGACGCGAGGTCGTCGACGTGCACGTGGTCCCTCCGCTCCTCACCGCCGCCGAAGAGCACGATCGACCCCTCCAGGGCCTGCTGGCACAGGCGGTCGATGCCGTAGTTGGGGCGCGGGTTCCCGTGCCCGTAGACCAGCGTGGGTCTCACGACGAGCAGGCGGTCACCGACCGTATCGGCGAACACCTCCTCGCGCTCGAGGTGCATCCGCCCGTAGAACGAGGTCGGCTGGGGAACGGTGGACTCGTCTACGTCCTCGACGCCCATGCCATAGACGGCATCGGAGCTGACGTACACGAGGTGCCCGACGCCAGCGGTCCGGCACGCTCGTGCGGCCCTGGACGCCATGCCGACATGCTCCTCGACGTCACGGCCGGTCGTGACAGGAACCCGCACTGCGGCCATGACCACGCCGTCGGTCGGTCGCAGCATGTCGGCGAGCACCCGCTCGGAGCCGGGATCCCCCAGGTCGAGATCCGAACCGACTCCCAGCGTCTCCACGCCTTCCAGCGCCCCACGACGACACAGGGCCCGCCCGAGGAAGCCGGTCCCGCCCAGCACAACGACTCGACGCGACGCGATGCGCATACGCGGACGGTACCAGGGGCCAAACAGCGTCCCGGGGGCCGGTAGGCTGGCCAGTACCAATGAGCACGCACTCGCAGGCCTATCTCCGTGAGGTCGCCGAGGTCGCCGGCCTGGTCGACGCCGACGCGCTCGAGCGGCTCGCCGACGAGCTCGTCGCGCTTCGGGAGCGCGGAGGGCGGCTGTTCCTGCTCGGGGTCGGCGGGAGCGCGGCGAACTGCAGCCACGCCGTGAACGACTTCCGCAAGCTCTGCGGCATCGAGGCCTACACGCCAGTCGACAACGTCGCCGAGCTGACGGCCCGAACGAACGACGAGGGCTGGGACACGGTGTTCGCCGCCTGGTTGGCCGGGAGCCATGCCACCAGCGCGGATGCCGTGCTCGTCCTCTCGGTCGGAGGCGGTGACGCCGTGCGAGGTGTCAGCGCCAACATCGTCCACGGTCTCGACGAAGCGAAGTCACGCGGGATGCGTGTATTCGGCATCGTGGGACGGGACGGCGGCCACACGGCCAAGGTGGGTGACGCCGTGATCGTCATCCCGACCGTCGGCCGTGACGTCACTCCGCACACCGAGGCGTTCCAAGCGGTGCTCTTGCACGCCCTGAGCTGCCATCCGAACCTGATGTCGCAGCCCAACCGCTGGGAGACCATCGACCGGGGCCAGCCCGGGGGCCGCCCTGCCGCGTTCCTCGACCGCGACGGCGTCCTCATCCGGACCAGGGGCCCCGGGTCGGCCGCCGTCCGCACCGTCGACGCGCTCGAGCTCCTGCCGGGCGCCGAGGCCGCCGTCGACCGGCTCCACCAGCACGGGCTCAGGGTCGTCGTGGTCACCAACCAGCGCGACGTCGGCGACGGTGAGCTGGGTCAGGACGTGCTCGATGACATGCACGCCTGGCTGAATGACCGGCTGCACGTGGACGCCGTCGAGGTGTGCACGTGCGGAGACGGGTGCCGGCGGTACAAGCCGGAGCCGGGGATGCTGGTCGACGCCGCGAAGCGACTCGGCATAGACCTCCGGCGCAGCTTCATGGTCGGTGACCGCTGGCGCGACATCGGCGCCGGCCACGCGGCGGGATGCACCACCGTGCTGATCGGCGATGGGTACGGCGAGCCGTTCCCGGTAGAACCCGATCACCTGGTGGCCTCGATCGACGAGGCCACGACACTGCTGTTGGACCTCACATGAGCAGCCCGTCGGGCGCCTCTCCGCCGAGCCTCGAGGATCTGCGCATCAAGATCTTCGCCGACGGCGCCAACATCGACGACCTGAAGCGCGCGGCGCAGAACCCACTCATCGCCGGCTTCACGACGAACCCGACGCTGATGCGCAAGGCGGGCGTCGTCGATTACGTGTCCTTCGCGCGCAACGCGCTCGACATCGTCGGCGATCGCCCGATCTCGTTCGAGGTCTTCGCCGACGAGCCCGCCGCGATGGAGGAGCAGGCGCTCGAGATCGCTTCCTGGGGCAGCTCCGTCTACGTGAAGATCCCGGTGACGACCTGCGATGGTGCCACCTGTGCGCCCCTCATCGGCCGCCTGGCCGCGTCCGGCGTCCAGATTAACGTGACCGGCGTGATGACGCTCGAGCAGGTCGAGGCGGCGACCGCCGCCCTAGCCCCCGACGTGGCCGGGGTCGTGTCGGTGTTCGCCGGGCGCATCGCGGACACGGGCCGTGACCCCGTGCCGCAGATGATCGAGGCTCGGTCGATCGTTGCCGTGAGGCCCCGTGCCGAGCTGCTCTGGGCCAGCTCCCGCGAGGTGCTCAACATCTTCCAGGCCGACCAGGCCGGGTGCCACATCATCACGCTGACCCAGGACCTGCTCGACAAGGCCCTCAACGTGGGTATCTCGCTCGAGCGCTTCAGCCAGGAGACGGTGGAGATGTTCTTCCGTGACGCCGCGGCAGCGGGCTTCGACATCCCCATCAGGCGTCCGATGACCTCGACCGGCTGATGCGACGCTTCGACAGGGTCATGGTCACCGGCGGCGCGGGCTATGTGGGGAACGTCCTCACCCCCGCGCTCCTCGACGACGGCTACGAGGTCACCGTCTACGACCTCTGCCTCTTCGACAAGGAGACGCTTCCTCTCGACCACCCCCGCCTGACCCTCGTCGAAGCCGACATCCGCGACACCGAGCGGTTCCGTGAGGCCGTGGCCGGCCATGACGCGGTCCTGCACCTCGCCTGCATCTCGAACGACCCGAGCTTCGAGCTGGACGAGGACCTGTCCAAGACCATCAACTTCGACTGCTTCGAACCGCTCGTCGTGACCGCCAAGGAGGCAGGTGTCCGCCGCTTCGTGTACTGCTCGAGCAGCTCGGTGTACGGGGTCAGCGATCAGCCCGACGTCACCGAGGAGCATCCGCTCGTCCCGCTGACGCTCTACAACAAGTTCAAGGGGCTGTGCGAGCCGATCCTCTTCTCGCACCGGTCGCCGGGGTTCGAGTGCGTCACGCTGCGGCCGGCCACCGTGTGCGGGTACAGCCCCCGTTGTCGGCTGGACCTCAGCGTGAACATCCTCACGAACCACGCCGTGAACAGGCGTCACATCGATGTCTTCGGTGGCGACCAGCTCCGTCCGAACCTGCACATCGACGACATGGCCGACGCCTACCGCTCCTTCCTCGAAGCACCTGGCGGCCTGGTCGACGGTGAGGTCTTCAACGTCGGCTACGAGAACCTCACGATCCGCGGCATCGCGGAGCTGGTGAAGACGGTCGTCGAGCAGGAGCTGCCCGCCGGTGGACCGATCGAGATCGCACAGGTCGAGTCAGACGACCTGCGCTCGTACCACATCAACTCGGGCAAGATCCGACGCGTGCTCGGATTCGAGCCGAAGCGGAGCGTCGAGGACGCCGTACGCAGCCTCTGCCGCGCCTTCGCCGACGGCCGGCTCCCGACCAGCCTCGACGACGACCGCTACTTCAACGTGCGGACGATGAAGGCGCGGGCCATCCGATGACCCAGACGGCGCCGGTCACGCTGGTGACCGGGGGCGCCGGGTTCATCGGCAGCCACATGGTCGACCTGCTGCTCGCGAACGGCCACCGCGTGCGGGTCATCGACAACCTCGCCGGTGGACGCGAAGCGAACCTGGCCGATCACGCCCGGAACCCCGACCTCGATGTTGCGTGGCGGGACATCCGCGCCATCGACCCGGGTGACGCCCTCTTCGCCGGCGTCGACCAGGTGGTTCACTTCGCCGGCATCGGGGACATCGTCCCGTCCCTCGACCGACCGACGGAGTACATGGACGTCAACGCCCAGGGGACCGTGCGTGTGCTGGAGGCGGCGCGCGCGGCCAGCGTGCGCAAGCTCGCCTACGCCGCGTCGTCGTCGTGCTACGGGCTCGCGGCTGTTCCGACGACCGAGTCGCACCCCATCGACCCGCACTACCCGTACGCGCTCTCGAAGCACCACGGCGAACAGGCGGTACTGCACTGGCACCGCGTCTACGGCATGCCGGTCGCGTCGATCCGCATCTTCAACGCCTACGGCACCCGCTCCCGTACCAGCGGTGCCTACGGCGCCGTCATCGGCGTCTTTCTCCGCCAGAAGCTCGCCGGGCGACCGTTCACGGTCGTGGGGGACGGCACGCAACGGCGAGACTTCGTCTACGCCAGCGATGTCGCCGCGGCGTTCCTCGCCGCGGTCACGTCGGAGCGCGCGTGCGACGTCTGGAACGTGGGCGCCGGGAACCCACAGTCGGTGAACCGCCTGGTCGAGCTGCTCGGCGGCGACACCGAGCACCTACCCAAGCGGCCGGGCGAACCGGGCTGCACCTGGGCCGACATCTCGCGCATCCGAGCCGACCTCGGCTGGTCGCCGACCATCTCGTTCGAGGCCGGGATCGCGCGGGTCGTGGCCGACATCGAGCACTGGCGCGACGCCCCGCTCTGGGATGCCGACTCGATCGCCGACGCCACCCGCACATGGTTCGCCAATCTCACGGAGACGATCGGTGATGGGCGTGCCTGACGGTGACTACCGCCGGAAGATCAAGACGGCCGCGCAGCTCGCCGCTCTCGTCGGCGAACGCCCGCGCCAGCGGACGGTGGTCATGTGCCACGGCACCTTCGACCTCGTCCACCCCGGCCACGTCCTCCACCTGATCTACGCCAAGTCGAAAGGCGCTGTGCTCGTCGCAAGCCTCACGGCCGACGAGCACATCCTCAAGGCCGACCACCGCCCGTACATCCCCCAGGACCTCCGCGCGATGAACCTGGCCGCGCTCGAGGTCGTCGACTACGTGGTGGTCGACGGGCGGCCGACACCGGTCGAGAACATCGAGATCATCCAGCCCGACATCTTCGTGAAGGGCTACGAGTACGTGGGCGGCCTGCACCCGGAGACGGCCCGGGAGCAGCACGCGGTCGAGGCGTACGGCGGCGAGATGATCTTCACGCCGGGCGACACGGTGTACTCCTCGTCGGCGATCATCGAGACCGCTCCGCCTGAGCTCGCGATCGAGAAGCTGGTGATGCTCCTCGCCGCCGAGGGGCTCGGCTTCGACGATCTTCGGCGCACGCTGGAATCGCTGCGCGGGACCGCCGTCCACGTGGTCGGCGACACGATCGTCGACACGCTCACTGAGACGTCGCTCATCGGAGCCGCCGGCAAGACGCCCACGTTCAGTGTCCGCTTCGAGGGTCGCCACGACTTCGTCGGTGGTGCCGGCGTTGTGGCCAGGCACCTCGCCGCGGCCGGCGCCCGAGCGACGTTGTCCACCGTGCTCGGCGACGACGCGCTGAAGGACTTCGTCGCCGACGAGCTCACCGCCGCGGGCGTGGAGCTCAACGCGCTCGTCGACCCCACCCGGCCGACACCGAACAAGAACGCATTCGTGGCCAACGGCTACCGCCTCCTGAAGGTCGACACCCTCGACAACCGCTCCCTCTCCGACGAGCGGGTCGCCCAGCTCCAGGAGCTGATCGGAACGACGCCCGCCGAGGCCGTCGTGTTCTCCGACTTCCGGCACGGGATCTTCAATCGCAGCACCATCACACGTCTCATCGCCGCCATCCCGGAGGGGGCGTTCCGTGCTGCGGACAGTCAGGTCGCCAGCCGCTGGGGGAACATCCTCGACTTCCAGAACTTCGACCTCATCACACCCAATGAGCAGGAAGCGAGGTTCGCGCTCGGCGACCAGGACACCACGATCCGACCGCTCGGCTCCGAGCTCTACGAACAGGCGAAGTGCAGGACGCTGATGCTCACGACCGGCAGCCGAGGGTTGATGTGCTTCCGCCGCCCGATGTCCGGGCAGGACCACCGGACCTTCTTCTCCCTGGACAGCTTCGCATCCCGCGTCATCGACCCGGTCGGAGCGGGCGACGCACTGCTTGCGTACTCGAGCCTGGCCCTACGAGCGAGCGGGAACCCCGTGATCGCGTCGGTCCTCGGGGGCTTCGCCGCCGCGGTGGAGTGCGAGCACGACGGGAACGTCCCGGTGACGCTCGACGCTGTCGGCGACAAGCTCGACTCCGCCGGACGTCGCGCCGACTTCGGTCCGTGACGGGCCGGGGTGGCGCTCGGGTTGTCGTCGTCGGGCTCGGGCTGCAGGGTCGGAAGCGCCGGATGGTCGCCGGCGACGACGTTGCCGTTACCGTCGACCCGGTGCGGGACTCCGCCGACCACCGCGACATCGCCGAGGTGCCGCTAGACAGCTTCGACATCGCACTGGTGTGCACGCCCGATGGTGCCAAGGTGCCGCTCCTCGAGTACCTGTTGCGAGCCGGGAAGCACGTGCTCGTCGAGAAGCCGCTCCTCGCGGACGGCGACACGTTCGACCGGCTCGAGTCGTTGGCGGCGGCTTCTGGAGCGGTGTGCTACACCGCGTACAACCACCGGTTCGAGCCCAACCTCGTGCGGCTCCGCGAGGCGTTGGCGGAGGGCTTCGTCGGCGACCTGTACCGCCTCCGGCTGTTCTACGGCAACGGGACGGCGGCCGATGTGCGCAGCTCCCCATGGCGCGACCAGGGCGCTGGCGTCCTGCCGGACCTCGGGTCGCACCTGCTGGACCTCGTGGTCTTCCTCATCGGGTCGGTACCCGACGAACTGCGCGTGTGGTCAGCCCAACACTTCGAGAACCAGGCGTTCGACCATGTCGTCTGCGGGACGGCGTCGGCGCCGCTCCTCGAGCTCGAGATGAGCCTCGTGAGCTGGCGCAACCACTTCGTCGCCGACGTGGTCGGGAGCCGCGGCAGCATGCGGGTGGAATCGCTCTGCAAGTGGGGGCCGAGCACGCTGAGCCTGCGACGGCGCGTGCTCCCGAGCGGGCGCCCCGAGGAGGAGGTGGTCGTGGTCGACCAGCCCGACCCGACCTGGGAAGCCGAGTACGACCACTTCCTCGCCCTCTGTGCGGGGAGGGACGCCGCACCGGCGCGGGACAGCGACCGGCTGATCGCCTCGCATCTGGCCCGGCTCGCCGCCGAAGCGGGAGCGCGCTGATGGAGGGCCCGATCGTCGGCTTCGTCGGACAGACGCATCTCGGGATCGTCTCGGCGGCGGTCGCCGCCGCACGCGGGTGCCGGGTGGTCGCCTACGACGCCGACGTGTCCCTGGTCGCGTCGCTGGCAGAGAGGCGTCTACCGCTGTACGAGCCGGGGCTCGACGACCTCGTCACCGAGCACGCGGCATCGATCCGGTACACGACCGACCTTGCTGCGCTCGCCCGGTGCGACCTCGTGTACGTGTCGGTCGACGTACCGACCGACGACGCGGGCGTGAGCGACCTCGGGCCGATCAACGCAGCGCTGGCCGCCGCGACCGCCGCGACCGCTGCGCCCGTCGTCGTCCTGTCGCAGGTACCGCCCGGCTTCACGCGCCGGGCCGCAGCCGGCGATCTCAGGGTCCTCTACCAGGGCGAGACGCTCGTCTTCGGCGAAGCCGTCGCGCGAGCAATGACGCCGCAGCGGTTCAGCGTCGGCACGGCCGACGGCTCGGGGCTCCCACCCCCTCTCGCTGGTTTCCTGGCCCGGTTTGGGTGCCCCGTCCTGTCGGTACGCCTCGAGAGCGCAGAGCTATGCAAGCTCGCGATCAATGTGCTCCTGGCTGCCTCGGTGACCGCGACGAACACCCTGGCCGGGGTGTGCGAAGGCGTCGGAGCCGACTGGCAGGAGATCGTGCCCGCGCTCAGGCTCGACCCGAGGATCGGGGCACATGCCTACCTTTCGTCGGGAGTGGGCCTGACTGGCGGCAACATCGAGCGCGACCTCGCTACCGTCACGGGCCTGGCCGACGCCGTGGGAACCGCTCGGGGCTTGATCGACGCCATCTCCGCTGACTCTTCGCACCGGCGCGGCTGGGTGCTCCGGCGCCTAGCCCCCGTCCTCGAACCCGGGTCAGCGATCGCGGTGCTGGGTCTCGCGTACAAGCCCGACACGCGATCGATCAAGAAGTCGCTCGGCATCGAGTTGGCCGAGCTGCTGTCGAGTCACGACCTCCGCACGCATGACCCGCTCGTGGTCGCACCGGTCGGGCGGTCGGCCGCCGACCCCTTCGACGCCGCAACGGGCGCCGACGCCGTCGCCATCGTCACGGCGTGGGACGACTACCGGAGCCTCGATCCCGCGGTGCTGGCCCGAACCATGCGCGGACGCCTGGTCGTGGATCCACACGGCGTCCTCGACAGCCGGGCGTGTCGGGCGGCCGGCCTCGACCACCACGTCCTCGGAACGGCTCGGCCATGACCCTGGAACATCGCCATGTCGATGCCCGCCCGTCAGCGCGAGTGGCGGTCATCGGCGCCCGCGGGTTCGTCGGAAGCGCAGTCACCGCGCGATTGCGAACCGCGGCCGTCGCCGTGGTGGCGATCGGATCCGACGATGTCGACCTGCTCGCGCCGGGATCTGATGCCCGGCTGCGCACCCGTCTCGACGGTTGCGATGCCGCGGTGTTCGTCTCGGCGATCGCGCCGGCGAAGGCGCTCACAACCGTCATCGACAACCTGCACATGGTCGAGGCCGCGGCTGCCGCGCTGGACGACGGATCGAGGCATGTCATCTACATCAGCTCCGACGCCGTCTACGCCGACGACGTCGCGATGGTGACCGACGCCACGGCGACGGCGCCCACATCGCTGCACGGTGCGATGCACCTGACGCGCGAGATCGCCTTGCGTCATCTGCTCGGCGACCGTCTCTGCGTGCTCCGGCCGACCCTGCTCTACGGCGTCGACGACCCGCACAACGGATACGGCCCCAACAGGTTCCTGCGTCAGGCCGAGGCGGGCGAGGAGATCCGATTGTTCGGTGACGGTGAGGAACGACGCGATCATGTCCACGTCGACGACCTGGCCCGGGTGGTCCACACCGCCCTCGGGCGCCGCAGCTTCGGCGTCCTCGATGTCGCCACCGGGCAGTCGACGTCGTTCTCCGACGTCGCCCACCTCGCCGTCGCGGTGGCCGGCGCGAACGTGGCGGTCGTCGGCACGCCGCGACAGAACCCCATCACCCATCGCTACTTCGACATCGCGCCCCGTCTGGGCGCCTACCCCGACCTCGCCATGACGGGCTTGGAGGACGGGCTCCGTCGCGTTCACTCCCAGCGCCTGCTCTCCCAGCGCCCGGCCGGCTGATGCCCGAGGTCGACCTGCTGGCTCGGTACCCGCAGACCCGGCGTGATGTCCGGGCGCGGAGCGACGCCAAGACGCCAGAGAACGTCGCCGCCGCCAAGCGCTTCGGACGCGAGTACTTCGACGGCGACCGCTCGACCGGCTACGGCGGCTACCGCTACGACGGGCGATGGGTGCCGGTTGCCGAAGACATCGTTGCGCACTTCGGGCTCAACGCAGCATCATCCGTGCTCGATGTCGGCTGCGCCAAGGGGTTCTTGTTGACGGACCTCCGCCAGGTGGTGCCGGGCATCGAGGTGTTCGGCCTGGACATCTCCGAGTACGGCCTGCGCCATGCCCGCCCCGAGGTGGGCGCCCGCTGCGTGCGCGGGAACGCGCGTGACCTGCCGTTCGCCGACGGCGCCGTCGACGTCGTGCTCTCGATCAACACGCTGCACAACCTCGACCGGGTGGGTTGCGTCCAGGCCCTGCGGGAGATCGCGCGCGTGGGCCGGCACGGTTCATTCGTCCAAGTGGACTCCTACCGGACGCCCGAGCAGCGCAAGTTGTTCCTGGAGTGGGTGCTGACGGCGGAGACTCACGCCGACCCCCGAGGCTGGGAGCAGCTCTTCGCCGAAGCCGGGTACGCTGGTGATTACGGCTGGACGATCGTCGAACAGCCCTGTTAACACCCTGGCAGGGCCTATGACGACCTACGCAGTCCTCGGGGGCGGTGGCTCCTTCGGCATCCAGACCTCGAAGTACCTGCTCGAGCAGGCGGGCACGGAACGCGTCGTGGCGGTGGGTCGGAACACTCCCAAGCCTGCGCCCTTCACCCTCGGGGTGGGCGACGACGACCCCCGGTACTCCTATGACGCGTACCACGTCACCTACGAGAGCGACCTGTTGCTCGAGCTGCTCGACCGCGAGCAACCCCAGGTCATCGTGAACTACGCAGCCCAGGGCGAGGGCGCGGTCTCCTGGCGGCACTCCTGGCGGTTCTTCGAGACCAACTCGATGGCGCTGGCACGCCTCGCCGAGGAGCTTTCGAAGCGCGACTACCTGGAACGGTTCATCCAGATCGGGACGTCCGAGCTGTACGGCTCGGTGGCCCACGCTGCGACCGAGGATTCGCCGTTGAAGCCCACGAGCCCCTACGCGGCGTCCAAGGCCGCGTTCGACATGTACCTCCAGTCGGTCCACCAGGTGCTCGGCTTCCCGATGAACATCATCCGGCCATCGAACGCCTACTGCCCTGGACAGCTCCTGCACCGGGTGATCCCCAAGGCCGTCGTCTACGGGCTGACGGGGCGGAAGCTGCCGCTCCAGGGTGGCGGCAAGGCCGAGAAGTCGTACATCCACGCCCGGGACCTGGCCCGCGCCGTTCACCTCGTCGCCCGGGAGGCGCCACTCGGTGCCGTGTACAACGCCGGACCGCCCGAGCCGACCTCGATCCGTGACGTCGTGGAGACCGTCGCCGAGGTGATGGGCATCGACTTCGAGGACCTGTGCGAGGTGACCGAGGACCGCCTCGGGCAGGACTCCCGCTACTGGCTCGACTCCTCGGCCATCAAGCGCGACCTGGGCTGGGAGCCCGAGATCGGGCTGCGGGAGGGCATCACGGAGATGGTCGACTGGGCCAGGAGCCATCTCGACGACCTTCGCGAGTGGCCGTCGGACTACACGTTACGTGGGTGACGCAGCGGCGCTCGACGACCCGACCGCCCGCGGGCTCCTCTGGACGATGCAGCGCATACGCATGGCCGAAGAGGCGGTCCAGCGCCTCTACGCGGACCAGGAGATGCGCTGCCCGACGCACCTCAGCATCGGGCAGGAGGCCATCGCAGCCGGCGTCTGCGCCCACCTGACGCAGGCGGAGCATGTGCTGTCGGCGCATCGCAGCCACGCCCACTACCTGGCCAAGGGCGGCGACCTGCGCGCCATGTTCGCCGAGCTGTACGGCAAGGTCACAGGCTGCTCCCGCGGGAAGGGCGGATCGATGCACCTCATCGACCTCGCCGCCGGGTTCCTAGCAGCCGTCCCGATCGTCGGGAGCACGATCCCGATCGCCGTCGGCGCCGCGTTCGGCTCGGTCCAGCGCGGAGATCCCCGGGTCACCGCCGTGTTCTTCGGCGACGCAGCCGTCGAGACCGGGGTGTTCCACGAGAGCATCAACTTCGCGTCCGTGCACCGCCTGCCGATCGTGATGGTGTGCGAGAACAACCTCTACTCAGTTCTCACACCGCTCGCCGCCCGCCAGCCACCACGGGAGATCGTCGACCTCGCCGCCGGCCACGCCGTGTGGGCTGCGCAGGGCGATGGCAACGACGTCAAGGAGGTTTGGGAGATCGCCCACGAGGCCGTGCGCCGCGCCCGGGACGGGGAGGGCCCGTCGTTCCTCGAGTTCAAGACCTACCGGATGTTGGAGCACTGCGGGCCGAACGACGACGACCTGCTCGGCTACCGACCGCCCGGAGAGCTCGACACCTGGCGCTCCCGCGACCCGCTGGTTCGGCTCCAGGACGACCTGCTGCGCCGCGGCGTGGTTGACCCCACGGCCATCGACGCCAAGCGACGTGAGATCGAGGCCTGGATCGCCGACGCCTCCCGGTTCGCTCAGGAGAGCTCCTTTCCCGATGCCGACGAGCTGGTGAGGGACGTGTGGGCCCCGTGACGGAACGACAGCTCACCTACGCGCAGGCCATCCGTGAGGCGCTCGACCTCGCCCTTGCCAGTGACCCTCGTGTGTTCATCCTCGGACAGGGCACTCCCGATGCTGCCGGCGTGTTCGGCACCACCAAGGGACTCGCCGAGAGACATGGCGCTCGCCGCGTCGTCGACACCCCCGTGTCCGAGAGCGCGATGACCGGGGTCGCTCTCGGGGCCGCCATCACCGGTTCGCGTCCGGTGATGACACACCTCCGACTCGAGTTCGCCATGCTGGCCATGGACCAGATCGTGAACCAGGCCGCCAAGTGGCGGTACATGTTCGGCGGCCAGGCTCAGGCCCCGATGGTCATCCGGATGGTCGTCGGCCGGGGCTGGGGCCAAGGCCCTCAGCACTCGCAGAGCTTGCAGGCGTGGTTCGCCCATGTGCCCGGCCTGAAGGTGATCATGCCGGCGACACCGCACGACGCCAAGGGCATGCTGCTCGCAGCCATCGACGACGACGATCCCGTCGTCTGCATCGAACACCGCTGGCTCTACAACATCTCGGGTCCCGTGCCGGAAGGCCAGTACCGGGTCCCGATCGGTGTTCCCCACCGTGTGCGAAAGGGCGACGACATCACGGTCGCTGCCACGTCGTACATGACGCTAGAGGCGACGCGAGCCGCCGACCTCCTCCACGGCGAGGGCATAGGGCTCGATGTCATCGACATCCGTACGCTCAACCCCTTCGACGACGGCCTCGTGGTCGAATCCGTGCGGCGAACCGGGCGGCTGCTGGTTGCCGACACCGGCTCCCGCTCCGTCGGCTTCGCCGCCGAGGTGGTCTCCCGCATCGCCGAGCAGTGCTTCTCGGACCTCGTAGCCCCGCCGGTCCGGGTGACGCTCCCCGACGTTCCGACACCGACGACCCGCGCGCTCTCGAACTACTACTACCCGACTATGGCCGACATCGCCAACGCGGCGAGGCGGCTCGTGGGCAAGGAGGGAACGGCACCCATGACCCGGCCGATCGATCTGCTCGATGC
The DNA here is from genome assembly GCA_051002495.1 of Acidimicrobiales bacterium. Classification (GTDB taxonomy): domain Bacteria; phylum Actinomycetota; class Acidimicrobiia; order Acidimicrobiales; family CADCTF01; genus JBPCMH01. The sequence goes on along the minus strand of JBPCMH010000189.1, from coordinate 7,182 downwards.
CCCGGACGCGTCGTTCACGGGGCCCTTTTGAGCTGCGGGCCTGAACCGTGAGGCTGAACAGCTTCCCGTTCCGAGTGCTCTTCACGATCGCGGGATTCCCGATGCGACTCCTGGGCATCCGCATCCTCGTGATCCCTCAACACATCGGCCATCACGCGCTCGAGCCCGACCTATGGGTGAAGGAAAGGATCCTCGCCGGCCGCCTCAAGCGCCGGGACATCTTGCTCGCGCCTCGGGACACAACGGCGAACCGGCCGCTGGCGCTGAAGTGGCGCACCTACCTGCATGTCATCGAGCGGCCGTGGCTGGCGTGGGTCCTGCGCTCCTTCGCGCTGCGGGCGGGGCTCGTGGCCGAGACCCGGTCGTACCAGGGGAAGCCCGACCCCGACACGATGACGCTGATGGGACCGAGTCGTTACGGCGAGGTCGTCCGGCGATGGGGCGACCGCCCACCGCTCCTCACACTCGACGACGACGAGCGGCGCCGGGGCGGGCAGGTGCTCGACGAGCTTGGGCTGCCCGAGGGCGCCTGGTTCGTCTGCATCCAGAACCGCACGCCGGGCTTCTCCCAGCAGTTCAGCCACTTCTTCACCCCCATCCACGGTGAACGCCGGTACGACGCCGCGTTCCGCGACTGCAGCATCGAGCCGTTGCTACCGGCGATGGAAGCCATCGTCGATGCGGGCGGCTGGTGCGTGAGGGTCGGTGACGAGACTGCGGAGCCGGTTCCCGCGATGCCGGGCGTGATCGATTACGCGAGGCTCGACGCCAAGAGCGGCTGGATGGACCTGTTCCTGTGCGCGAGCTGCAGGTTCTTCGTCGGTAACACCTCAGGACTCAACCAGGTGCCGGCGGTCTTCGGGGCGCCCGTCGTGCGGACGAACGTGGCACCGATGGCCACGATGCAAGCGCTTCGTCTCGGTGACCTCGGCATCCCGAAGCTCTTTCAGCTCGACGGGAGGACGCTCTCCTTTCCGGAGGTGCTCGGCTCCGACGTCGGGAGCTACAACAACCAATGGGCCTTCGACGCGGCCGGGGTGACCGTGGTCGAGAACGACGCCGACGACATCCGCGACCTCGTTGTGGAGATGTTGGAGATCCTCGACGGACGAGTGCGCTACTCGCCCGAAGACGAGGAGCTCCAGGCTCGGTTCCAGCGTCTCATCAAGCCGCACCACTTCAACTACGGCGGCGCGTGCCGCGTCGGTCGCGGCTTTCTTCGGCGACACCGAGAGCTCTTGAGTTCGACCGTCTAGAGTCGACTGCCCATGGGTCTGTCGCAGGGTGCACTCCCGCTGTTCTTCGCCGAAGGACTCCGGCGGCCGTTCACCAAAGCGTCCTCGTCAACTCTTCGAGTACCGGCCGGGAGTCCTCGACCGGGTGAGCTTCGGCGTTGGACGGTGGACTGGGTACGCATCGGATTGTCGATTCGTAAGCGCGATTTTCGGGTTGCGACGTGATCGCTAGGCGGAAGAACATTTGGAAGCGCGTCGATCAAGTGCTTCGCAGAGCACGTGTGCGCGAGTCGAGTTCGCAACAGGACGCTCGACGCATGATCAGCTTCGCGACGAGCTTCGTCACCGTCGGCGGCGTTGACGGCGACTATCTCGAATTCGGCGTGTATCAAGGCGAGTCTTTCATCAATGCCTGGAACGAGTTGCACGGAACCAAGCGGCGGCTGTTTGCCTACGACTCGTTCGCTGGGCTCCCAGACCCAGACCAGTCAGAGGTTGACCGCGATGGTGAGTTTGCTGTGGGCGAATTCGCTTACGCGCAGGCGGGCTTCGAGCGAAACCTACGGCGCGCTGGGGTCGACCGTTCTCGCGTGACCATTGTGCCTGGGTTCTACGAGGAGACGCTTCGACACCCGCCAAAGGAACATGGCGTAGAGCGCGCGGCCATCGTGTGGATTGACTGCGACCTCTACGAAAGTGCACGCCTCGTTCTTGACTACCTCACGAGCATTCTGGTTGATGGCGCTGTCTTGATCTTCGACGACTGGTTCTGCTTCCGGGCGAGATCGAACAAGGGCGAGCAAAGGGCCTGCGCCGAATGGCTCGAGCGCAACCAACATCTCGAGGTTGTTCCATACCGAGACTTCCATTGGGGTGGCAAGTCGTTCATCGTCCATAGGCAAGACGGTTCGATCAGCGGGAACTAACGAGGACGGCTTGGCCTACCAGCGCTCACGCCGTAGAAGCGGTTCGGACGCAGGCGTCCGTACGCTTGCTTGAGCAGGGCGAAGATTGTTTCGGTTGTTCTCGAGCGGACCCTGCGCGAAACTTGAGGTAATCGGAACTCGTGACCCATGAACGAGTGATGCCAGCCCAGCTTGTCCCGGAGCGAGGCGATGCGCAGAGAGGACACAGCGCCACCGGCGCACGATACCCGTACGGTCACCTACCGCCGCTGATAAAAATGAACCCCGTGCGGTCTCGCGCGGCTGGCCGGGGCGTCATCAACGGGGTAGCGCTGATTGTCGCCTCCGCCGGCATCAGCCGATACGGCTTACGGGCCTTCGCTGGCTTTGCGGTCGCTGCGGGCAACCCTGCAGAAATAATCCGCCCACGCCAATGAACGAAAGAGCGAGATGACAACGCAGGAACAGAGTCGCATTCGGGTGCTTCACTTCATCGATCTTCCCGGGCCAGTCCCGTTCCTGAATGGCATCGCGGCTCACTACGACCGGAGCCGGTTCGAGCATGTCGTAGCGACTCTCGGGCCCCGAAACGAGTTGCACCGCGAACTGGAGCGACGGGGCGTCTCGAGCTTCGCGATGGCAGCGACGTCACGCACGCAATTCCCGCTAGCCGTGGGCCGGCTTGCGAGGCTTCTACGCTCTGAGCAGATCGACATTCTTCAGACCCACCTCTTCTGGCCATCGCTGCTCGGCCTCTGCGCGGGGAGTCTCGCCCGCACGCCCGTCAAGCTCGTGACTCGGCATCATTCCGACTTCACCACGACGTTCAATCACCCGATCCATCGCCGCCTTGACCAGCTCCAGGCTCATTGGGCAGACCACGTACTTGCCGCGTCAGAGGCAGTCAAGCGCGACATGATGCGGTTCGAGTCGGTGCCGGACAACCGAATAACGGTGGCGCGCTACGGCTATGACTTCGAAGATCTCCGTCCTGAACTTTCCCCCGACGATCGCGTGCGGTTGCGGCGAGAGCTGGGTGCCGAAGGGCGGACCCTCATCGTGACAACTGCGCGGCTCAGTCCGGAGAAGGGTCACCGGTTCCTGTTCGACGCGCTGTCGGCACTCATCGGCCCGCACCCAGACCTTCTCCTCGTGCTCGTGGGGATCGGTCCGCTGGACGGGGAGTTGCGTGCCTTGGCATCGACGCTCGGAATTTCCGAGCACGTCCGATTCCTGGGATGGCGCAACGATGCTCATCGGATCATCGAGGCGGCTGATCTCGTCGTGCACCCGAGCTTTCACGAAGCATTCTGTAGCGTGATCATCGAGAGCATGGCGATGGAGCGACCACTTGTAGCCGCGAACGTCGCCGCCGCTCCGGAGCAGATCGACAACACGGGGACTGGTCTACTGGTGCCGCCGCGTGACAGCGAAGCCCTTCGTGTGGGCATCGAGTGGGTCCTCCAGAACAGAGAGGCGTCCGCGGCCATGGGCCGATTGGCGCGAGAGAGGGTCGTCGAACGGTTCAGCTTTCCGCGGATGATGGCATTGTACGAAGCGGTTTACGAGCAATTCGCGACCTCGGCCAAGGCCTGAGCAGTGCCACGGCCTCGCCCTCAAGCCTTGCTGCGAGCACGATGTGCGCGCCAACGTCGGAGCGGCATCCCGGCCACGTACGCGCCCTGGGATGGGCTGTGGAGGGTCGCTTGCAGGAGATGCCACACGCCATCGCGCCACCGGCGTTGCGCGCCGTAGCTGGTACCGATGATCAGGTGCAGCCGGCCATACGCGCGGCGTCGGAGGCGTCGATGCGAACGGCCCTGCCCTTCGGCGAACGCCTTGTGAAACGCGAGCAGCATGTCGTCCCGCATGAGATCGACATCGGCGTGCATGTTCGACCCGTGACCTCTGTAATGAACGAGAGCCTCCGGCACGAGCGCCACTCGGTACCTCTCGGCGACTCGATAGGCGTAGTCCCAATCTGCTGAAGTCGAGAGGCGGGGGTCGAACCCTCCGATTTCGTCGTGGACCGAGCGCCGGACGGCGACGCAACTGCTACAACCGACGACTGGTCTTCTCAAGAGGAGCAACTCCTCGCTCACCCATCCCTCAAGACCCTCTGTCGGCTTGCCCACGAGGCGGCCGACTTCGTCGACCTCCTGGAGACAGCAGTGCACCAGCCCGACTCCGGCGTCACGCTCGAAGCGCTCCACCTGCCGCTCGAGCTTCTGCGGTGCCCACACATCGTCGGCGTCCAAGAACGCGACGATGTCACCGGTCGAATGCTGGACACCGGAATTCCGCGCCACACTGACACCAGCGTTCGCCTGCGTTATTAGGTCGATCGAGCCTCGGTACTGACCGAGTCGTGCGAGCGTGTCATCCGTCGATCCATCGTCGACAACGATGACTTCCTTCGGCGGCAGCGTCTGTGCGAGGACGGAGTCGACGGCCTCAGCAATGAAGCGGCCGTAGTTGTACGACGGGATCACGACCGATACGGCAGCCGACATCCCTAGCGGCGCCCGTCGCACATCGCAACAAGATCGGGCGCGTACGCGACTGAATCCTCCGAGAAGGTGTAGTCGCGCTCACCGGGATAGAAACCCCGACCCAAGGCCGCCCGACTCAAGCGGTCTCGAAGTCGCATCGGGAGCTTGTTCACGAGACGCCAGCAAAAGAGGCGCGCCTGCACCAGCGGCGACGACGGCAGCCGGCGTTGGGCATCCTCGAACGGCGGAATCACGAATCGCGGTGAGCGCGTCTGCCCAAGGAGGCGAACAGAGGAGAAGGCCGCGGATAGCTCGTCGTGTAACTCCTCTGGCGTGTATTCATGGACGTGGTACCGGTTCCTCGGCGTCCCGTTCACGGGTTCGGTGTAGTGGGCGTTGGGAGTCGACAAGATGGCTCTGCCCGTTCCTCGCAGCACCCGAGCGATCTCAGCGACGAAGGTTCGACGGTCGGTCAGGTGCTCGATCGTCTCGAACGAGACCACGGCGTCAAAACTGTTCGCTCGAAACGGCAACGCCGCGGCGTCCGCGACGACACAGGTCCGCCCTCCCGATCGGGCAACTGCTTTCGCGGTCCGTGCCGCGTCCATGTCGACATCGACTCCGATAAGCGTCCTCGCGGCGCGTTCATCCAGCAGCTGCAAGCCGTATCCGCTGCCGCAAGCGACGTCGAGCACCCGATCTTCCCCGAGAAGCCTGTTTGCAAGGTCGTAGCGGGCCGCGTGCAATCCCCACCACGGCGTCGCATTGGACGCCAGGTCGGGGTCGGGGCCAGGAGTAAACCGCTCTTCTTCCATGCTGATTATCCGCACGTGGCTCAAGGACGCCATGGCAGTACCAAATCGCGTGCGGGTCCGCTTTCTTTGTCGACCCCTCAGAGTACCGAGCTCATCATCGTCCGCAAGCGCCGATACGTTCCCGGCGGGATGTTGTGGGTTCTCGGTAGCGTCGAGGATGTGACCGGTCCACATCACCTCGAGTTCCCTCGGAACCCTTCGGTTGGAGCTGTCACGAGGGTCGGGTACTTCGTCGTCCGGGTCGGCGACCGCGTGTTCGGCAGGCGACGGATGCTCCGCTGCCTACTGGACGTCGCCCGCCTTACACGACGACTCGCCTTTGAGGAAGCCGGCCGCGTCTACGGCCACGACTTTCACTCGGTCGCCAAAGGGGTCACCCCCGAGATGCTCGGCGCTGTCCTGCCTTCGGGGGGCACGGTGCTCGACCTCGGATGCGGAAATGGACGCTGGAGCCGCGAAGCCGCCGCCGTTGCGTCACGGGTTGTCGGCGTCGATCACAACGCCGATCTCATCGAGGAGGCGAAACGGCTTACCGATAGCCCGAAGGTCGATTACTTCGCCGGCGACGTTGCGGACACCCCGAACGGACCGTTCGACGTGGCACTCGTCATCCATCTGCTGGAGCACGTCGCCGACCCGGTCTCGCTCCTCAACGGGCTGCGAGGAGTCGCTCGGGCCATCCTTGTCGAAGTGCCCGACTTCGAGGCCGACTCGCTCAACGTTGCACGACTGTGGGCAGGCCGCCCGTTCAGCAGCGACGGCGACCATGTTCGGGAGTATACGGAGCAGATGCTCCGGTCCCATCTTGCCGACGCCGGCTGGCAGTCCGCCGCCGTCTTTCGCCGCGGAGGCTCCGTTGTGGCGCAGGCGCTGCCGGCGAACGGATCAGCGGAGTGACTGGCCGCCGTGCTCCAGGAGGCGGCCGCCTGATCCGGTCCGGTCGGCTACAGCTCGTGCTGTTGGTCCCCGTCGCCCTGCTGCTGCAGGGCCTGAATCAGTTTGCCTACCGCGACCTGGCGTTCGATCGAGATCGGGCGCTACGCCGAGATCATTTGCCCCAACGAGGTCAATAGAGATTCACGTCACCCCATGGGGGCCCGTCCCGCTCAGGGTCGTGGCCGGGTGGTACGGTCTACGCTGCGCAAGCGACCGGAGCGACCGCCCGGTCGCTGCTCGAAGTCAAGGGCTCAGCGGACGCGCGACTTCCGCAAACGGAGCCAAGTGGGCCGTCACCACCTCGCCATCGTTGTCGCCGCCTCCGTACTTTCGGGCCTGGTCGAAGCCGCTCTGCTGGCGCTGATCGCGCAGACCGCAGTGCTGATCGCGTCCTCGAGCGTTGACTACGAGCTCTCGGTGGGGCTCGGCCTGACCGTGGCCCAGCCATCGGTCGGGCCGCTGCTGGCGGTGGCGGCAGCTCTCGCGGTCCTCAAGCTCGGGCTGCAGGTCGTTCTGGCGCGCCTGTCGGCCCGGATCGTCTCTGATGCCCAAGCCGGGTCCAGAAAGCGGGTTCTTCACGCGTTCGTGCTGGCCGCGTGGCCGGCCAAGGCGGCGCTGCGGGAGGGAGCGCTGCAGGAGCTTCTGACAACCCAGGTGGACCGGGCCGCCCAGTCGGCGTTCTTCCGTGCCATGTCGTTGACCGCCGGCTTCAACTTCGCGGTGTTGGTGCTCGTGGCGCTCCTCATCAGCCCGGTCGCGGCCGGCGCGGCCGGCGTCGCAGCGGTCGGCATGTTCTTCC
>JBPCMH010000188.1:0-13593 GCA_051002495.1 Acidimicrobiales bacterium | reverse complement strand
GCACCGCGACGAGCGTTAATCCGTCAGGCGCCACGTCGATGTCGGCGTACCGAGAACCGTCGTCTGCCGTGAACGGCGCCGGCGATTCATCGGGCCCGATTCGCCACAAGCGCTGGTCGGCATGGTTGCTGAACCACAACAACCCTCGATCGACTGCGTAAGCCTTCCCGCCGTACTCGTGGACCAGCGTGCGGGCTGAGAAGGGAGCCGGCAGGACGTCGGCCGCCCGGCCGTCCGGTCCCAGTCGCACGATGACCTGCCGACCGGCCTCGGTCGGCCGGCGCTCGACCCAATAGAGGTCGTCACCGTCAACGACAACGTCGCTCAGCCGGACAACGTCTTCGACGAGGAAGTCGGCAGTGACCTGCGACGTCCATGATCCAAACGGGACGATGTCGACCATCGACTCACCCTAGGCAGGCCGACGCCATCCGACACGGGCGAAACATTCACGCCGCTCGCAGCGACGCCATCGGTGCCGCCGGCTGGCGAACAGGCGGGGAGACCGGAGCGCCGGCCTGGTGGGCGGCGACTGTGTTGGTCAGTAGGTTCAACCCAGCCAACCCAGGCAGCCGATCAACCCGGCGGTCGATGCGTTGGGCAGTGGCCAGACCGTCGTCGCCGCCCAACAGATAGCGGACGAGAAACTCGACTTCGGCGTCGGGCATGACGCTGGCGCCGACCGGTGACCACAGGTGCTTGAGGGCAAACCGAGTGGCTCGCTGGGCCTTGGTGTTGTCCGTTAGGCGTTGCGTTGCCTGCGCCGCGTAGAAGTCGATGTGCCGACCTTCCTGCTTCATGATCCGCTTGAGGAGCTCGGTGAGCACAGGATGTCCCGCCAGTTGGGAGAGCCGCGCGTAGCCCGCCTGGGTCGTCCATTCGTTGACCGCCCCCCACGTCATGTGCACCGCGGTGAACGACGAGCCGATCAACGCCGAGCCGACGGCCGACCACACGGGAGCGAAGCGGTCGCGGGCTCGGATTCGGGTCCTGAGCGCGCCCACTTCGCCTTCCCCGTGCGGTTCGTCGTGCGTCGCCAACACCTTGGCCAGGGCCTCGCCATGCCAAAACTCTTCAAAGACCCAGAACGTGAGGAACGTGGTGATCTCGGGGTCGGCGTGGGCGCGGGTCACCAAGAGATCTCTCAAGTAGCAGACAGTGTGGTACTCAACGTCGTGCATGTAGTGGAGAACTCGGAGCGCATCGGCCGACAGCGGGTCGTCGCGGAAGGCGTCGAAGTCGATGCCATCGAGGTTGAGCCTCTCGGTGCGTTCTTTGTAGTCGTCGATGGACATTTTCATGCCACTTCTACGGAGCACGCCGTCGATTGGATGACCAAAACGGGCGGTGACGCCTGCCATCGCGTAGAACGTCATCCGTGATCCGCCACATCGTGTTCTTCAAGTTCGCCGAGGATGCCGCCGCCGTCGCGGCCGAGGGAAAGGCCAAGCTCGAATCGCTGGTCGGCAAGGTGCCGCAGATCCGGGCCCTCGAGGCTGGGGTCAACGTGGTCGAAGCAGACCGGGCCTACGACCTCGCCCTCACGGTCACCTTCGACTCCGTGGACGACCTCGACGCCTATGGCGTCCACCCGGAGCACCAGATAGTTGGCGGGTGGCTGCGGGAGCGATCGGTTTCGATCGTGGCCTGCGACTACGAGGCCTAAACCCGCCTCAAGACTGGAGCAGGGCCAGCACGGAGGCCGTGTCGGAGAGATCCAGCATGACGACCTCCCGGCGAGGAGCGGTTCGGCTCGCGCCGTCGGCCACCGCCTCCTCAAGCTCGGCCGTCCGAAACCCGGCAGTCGCTACCAACAGGCAATGGGCGCCGCCGGCCCGAGCGCAGGCCAAGTCCCTTGGTGTGTCGCCAATGATCCAGACCTCGTTGGGGGCGAACGTGCGACCGTGCCGGGCGGCCGCCTTCGCCATAGCCATCGGCACCAGCTCAAGGCGATCGTGGTGGTCGCTGCCGAAGGCGCCGACGTCCCAGTCGAAGTAGCCGGCGAGGTCGAACGCGCCCAGCTTCACCTTGGCATTGGCAACGACGTTGCCGGTGAGAAGCGATTGCAGCACGGCCGGGTCATCGTGGAGGATTGCAAGCAGGTCGGTCACGCCTGGCAGCACCGATCCGTCCCGCCGGATTCGGTCGGCTGACGCGGCCAAGTCGGACTCGATGCCGTCGAGCACGCGGGCGACCGCGTCGTCGAGAGCAGGCCCGCGCAGGGAGGTCGTGGCCGCGACCGCGCCGAGGATCTCCCGGGCGATCTGTGGATCGGTCTTTCCCGACATGCGAACGCCGTGGCCCTCGGCGGAGACCCCGAGGCATCGTTCGATCGCCGACAGGAACACCGCCGCGCCGGCGCCGGCGCTATGCACGAGGGTGCCGTCGATGTCCCAGAGGATGAGGCGGTCCATGCTTCGTTGCTACCGGACCACGACCGTGTGCACGAGCGCGTTCCGCAGTGTGGTGATGCTCAGAGCTCGAGGACGGTGCGGATGACCTCGCCGGCCTCCATAGCGCGGAACGCCTCGTCAAGTCCTTCCAAGCTGTCACGGCGGGTGATCAACCCCTCGAGGTCGATGCGACCGGCCTTCCACAGCCGCAGCACCCGATTGAAGTCGGTCCTCACATCAGCCGAGCCGTAGAACGAGCCGAGCAACTTCTTCTCCATATAGAACAGCTCGAAAGCGTTGAACTCGATGTTCTTGTCCATGCGGCCCATCCCCACGATGGTGGCGGTGCCGCCGCGGCGGACCGCGTCGTAGGTGGCCCGGATGGTCTGGGGCAGACCGATGACCTCGAAGGCGTAGTCGAACCCGCCTCGGCCGGTGATCTGCCCCGCGAGGTCGCGCAGCTCATCAGGCGAGCAACCGTGTGTTGCTCCGAAAGCCATGGCCATCTCGCGCTTCTCAGGCAGCAGGTCGACGGCCACGATCTCCGCGGCACCGCAGAGGCGCGCACCCTGGATCACGTTGATCCCAACCCCGCCGCAGCCGAACACCGCCACCGTGGAGCCCGGCTTCACTTTGGCGGTGTTCATTGCCGCGCCGATGCCGGTCATGACGCCGCAGCCGACGAGCGACGCGACGTCATACGGCACGTCGTCGTCGATCTTGACGACGCCGTGTTCGTTGATCACGAGTTCTTCGGCGAAGGTGCCAGCAATGCCGGTCGCCAACGCGGTTCCGTCCATCGACAGCTTTGGACCGGTGCTCAGCGCTCGGGCGTTGCTGCACAGGTTGGCCTCGCCGGTGACGCACGCCTCGCACGCGCCGCAGCACGGCGCCCAGGCGATGATGACGCGGTCGCCCTCCCCGACGGAGGTGACGCCCGGTCCGACGGCCACGATGTCGCCAGCTCCTTCATGGCCAGCCACACAAGGGAAGGGGTGGGGCAGGTTGCCGTTGCGGAGCGAGAGGTCGGAGTGGCAAACGCCGGTGGCCTTGATACGGACCTTGACCTCGCCCGGACCAGGACCAGCGATGTCGACCTCGCGGATCTCGGACGGTTGGCCGACCCCAGGAAACACAGCTGCCTTCACGGACTTCCCCTCGTTCGTCGTGCGGCCGAGAGACCGGCGCGCTAACCCGGGCGAAACTACCGCCACTTGCTACGGTTCGCGCCATGCCGACCGAGCCCCTGCCCTCCTATGACGACCTTCCTGTCCGCCTAGGGCTGCCCCCCGGTTCGTCGTGGGGGTTCTGGGGCGACGATGACGTCTTCGGCTGCCTCAACCTGCTGACGCCGGAACGAATCGTTGCGGCCGCGGCGCTGGTGCAGAAGGGCGCGGTCTTCGCACTCAACCTCGATCTCGACCTCCCCGACCCGCCGCTCTTCGGACGGAGAGCCCCTGAGCACACCGTGCACACCGGGAGAGATGGGCGTAGCCACGACGATGAGCTGGCCTTCAACACCCAGTCATCGAGCCAGTGGGACGGGTTCCGCCACGTCGGCAGTCATCACGGCTTCTACAACGGTGTGGCCGACGAAGACCACGGCATGCATCACTGGGCCACGCGCGGCATCGCCGGTCGAGCGGTACTGGCCGACGTCGGTCGATGGCGAGCTGAGACTGGTCAGCCCATCGACTGCCGGGAGAGTGAGCCGATCACCGTCGACGATGTGCTGAGCTGCCTCGACCACCAGCAGACCACCGTCGAGACCGGCGACATCTTGTTGCTGCGGACCGGGTGGGTGGGCTGGTATCGCTCGCTGGACCATGGGGCCAGAGTTGGGTTGGCCGCGGATCTTCGGGCGCCAGGGCTGGTACCGGGCGAGGCCACCGCGCGGGGCCTATGGGACCTTCACATCTCGGCGATCGCGGCGGACAACCCGGCGGTCGAGGTCTGGCCGGCCGGGGTGCTCGCCGATGACGCAACCCGTCAAGCCGCTCGCGACGACCCCGACAAGGCGATGGAGCTGTTCGTGCACTTCAGCCTGCTGCCACTCCTCGGTCTGCCCCTCGGGGAGCTGTGGGATCTCGAGGCGCTCGGGGACGACTGCGCGGCCGACAAGCGCTACGAGTGCTTCTTCACCTCAGCACCGCTCAAGGTGACCGGTGGGGTGGCCTCTCCTCCGAACGCGGTGGCAATCAAGTAGGGATTAGCCAGCGCCGCATGATGGTTGTTGGAAACCAATGCCACGGCCGCAGCAATGTCGATGCCCCTATCCTGACCAATGATGCAGTGCCCCGCCTGCCTGGCGTCGGTTCCGGATGGATCCCGCTTTTGCCCCAGTTGCGGGCACGGGCTGGTGGCAGTCGTCGACGAACGACGCATCGCGACGGTGCTCTTCGCCGATCTGGTCGGGTTCACCGGGATGTCCGAGGGCCGAGACCCTGAACGGATCAAGCAGGTCGTCGATCGCTGCTTCGAGCGGCTGGCCGACGACATCGTCGCCCATGGGGGCCGAGTCGACAAGATCCTGGGTGACGCGATCATCGCCGTGTTCGGCGCGCCGGTCGCACATGAGGATGACCCAGAGCGCGCCGTGCGCGCCGCTCTTCAGCTGAGGGAGTCGGTGGCTCGGTCGGCTGAAGAGGCTGGGCTCCCGTTGCAGTTGCGGATCGGCATCAACACCGGCGAGGTGCTCATCGGCGCGATGCGCGCGGGTGGCGACACCACGGCGATGGGCGACGCGGTCAACGTCGCCAGCCGTCTCCAGACCGCGGCCAGCCCTGGCCAGATCGTGGTGGGGCCAGATACCCACGCTCAGACATCTTCGGCGGTCCGCTACGAGGCGCTCGGTCCGCTCACCGTCCGCAACCGCGACAAGCCAGTTGAAGCCCACGCCGCGCTCGAGGCGATCGCGTTGCCCGGTCAACGCATGCGCAGGGCCCGCACGCCGTTTGTCGGACGGGCACACGAGCTCGGCCTCCTTCGGTCGGCGTTCCACCTCGGTCTTGATCGCCGGCGGCCGCAGCTTGTCGTCATCGTTGGAGAAGCCGGCATCGGCAAGAGTCGGCTGGCTGAGGAAGTGGCCACCTGCGCATCCGGCGATGCGTTGGTCCTCGACACACGGTGCGTCCCGTACGGCGAGGCCAACGTCTGGTGGCCCCTGGCAGAAGCCCTTCGCCAAACCATGGCGTCCGCCGAGTTTGCCGACCACGACGACTGCGACCCCACTGCCGAGGAGATCGGCAGCCTGCTGGCCAAGGTCACCGGGCTCGAGACCGACCACCCAGACGTGACTCGGCTCACGGAGGGCATCCGGTTCATCCTTGGCGACCCTGACGCGCTCGCCGACGTCGACCCGAGCCGGGCGCGGGATGAAGCGCTACGGGCTGCTGTCCAACTCCTCGAGGCCATCGCCCGGCATCGACCGGTCGTGCTCGGCATCTCCGAGTTGCACTGGGCCGACGACGTGGTGCTCGAGTTCATCGACCGGGCACTCACCCACCTCACCGGCCTGCCCGTCGTAATCCTCGCGAGCAGCCGCCCGGAGCTCATGAGTCGGTGGCAACCGCGGGGTGGCCGTCACGGTGTCGTGGAGCTGCACTTGGAACCGTTCACCGATGACGAGTCGGTGGCGCTGCTCACGACGATCCTCGAAGGACCGCCTCCCGCCGACCTCACCGAGAACCTGCTCGCTCGCAGCGGCGGCAACCCGCTGTTCCTCGAGGAGCTCGCCTTGCTCGTCCGCGACGCAGGGCCCGGTCGTGACCTGCCCGCGACGCTGCGAGGGCTCGTGGCAACCCGCCTCGACGGCCTGAGCCGGTCCCACCGGAGAGTGCTCGACGATGCCGCTGTCGTTGGGCGCATCGGCACCACCGACGCCCTCTCCGCGCTCCGGCCCGACGAGACCGGTGCGCTCGACGAGGCACTGGCGGAGTTGGCCGCCCAAGACCTCATCGAGCTTGATGACCGGCGGTGGACGTTCCGCTCCGATGTCGTGCGGGAGGTGGCGTACGAGACGCTCAGCAAAGCGGAGCGGGCCAGGCGACACGCCCAACTGGCCGACTGGTTCGAGGGTCGGTCAGGTGACGAAGTGGCCGACTTGGAGCAACTCGCCTTCCACGCAGCCAGCGCGGCCGAGCTCGTGGCGGAGCTCGGAAGCGTTGACGGCGTCGACCCTGACATTCGGCAGCGGTCGGTCGATGCCATCGATCGAGCCGCCGGTCGCGCCGTCGACCGGGAGTCGTCGACCGAAGCGCTGCGACTCTACGACCGGGGCATGGCGCTCCTGGCCGAGGGCGATGACCCGTTGCGAGGCCGGTTCCTGGCCGGCCGAGGTCGGGCCAACACGCTTCTCGGCCGCGCCCCAGAAGCGCGCACCGACCTCGACGACAGCCTCGCTGCCTCCCGCGACAGCGGCGACCGTCGGGCCGAGGCCCGCGCCCTGACGGCCAAGGGCCAGCTCGAGCAGTCCGAAGGCAACCAAGACGGAGCGCTCGAGTTGTTTGAACAGGCCCAAGCGGCTTGGGCCGAGCTCAACGACACCGAAGGCGAGGCGCGGGTTCTTCGCTTGCTCGGCACCCTCCACCTCATGGCCGACCGGGTGGATGAGGCGTTGGTCGCCGTCACCGCGGCCCGCGAACGGTTCGAGCAGCTCGGTGACCGGCGGGGGCTCGCATGGGCCCAGCAGCAGCTCGGCTGGATTGCGTTCTCCGCGGGCGATCCGGAGGCGGCCGACGCACACCTGACCGAGTCGATCGCCGCGTTCACCGAGATGCACGACTTTGGCGGGCTGGCCTGGGCCGCAGGCCTCCTGGCGTGGGTTCGTCTGCAACAGGGCCATGTCGCGGAAGCCGAAGAGTTGGCCGAGCAGATCCTGGCCCGGGGCGAGACCGACGCGTGGGCGAGCGGCATGATGTCGCTCCTGCTTGCCTCCACCCGTCTCTGGACGGGGCGGACCGACGAGGCCATCGAGCGGGCGGAGTGGGCACTTGAGCGCTTCCGCGAGCTCAACGACCGCACCGGCCAGTTGCGCTCCCTCGGGGTGCTGCTCCGGGCCCTCGTGGCCGGCGGGCGGGCCGCGGAGGCCATGGAGACCATCGACCGCTACCGCGACTTCGTGAAGACGACCGAGCATGCCGCAGCCCAGTGGTTGGCGAGGACCGTGGCGGTGCAAGTCCTGACCGCCGCCGGTCTGGCGAGCAAGGCGCTCGACATCGCCGAAGGCGACGAGACTCACCCGCTCGGCCTCTCGCTGTTGCTGGCCGGCCGCGTGTCGGAGGCCGTTGCCCGCCTGTCACGGGACTGGGCGCAGGCGACCGGCCCGGGCAGCATCCCCGATGCCGGCTCGTCCTACGCCCTCGCCCTCGCGGTAGCCGGTCGCCACGAGGAGGCTGACGCCATCATCGCGGAGGTTCGCAGCCAGGCGGCCGGCACCTACCACGACCGCATGCTCCTGCACATTGCCGCCGGGCTGGCGGGCGTTCTCGTCGGCGATCACGCCAGGAGCGCGCACGAACTCGATCTCGCGGTCGAAGCGACCGACGGCACCGGTGATCAGATGGCCCAAGCCATCGCTCGACTGGCCCGGGGCCACATCTGCGGCCACGGCCTCGACGGCGATGTCGCCGATGCGCGACAACGGTTGGCGGCCATGGGACTCGCCGACGGCGATTGGGAGCGACTGCTTTCCTCTGCGGTGTCGTTCTCCTCTGGCTGACAGCGGGCAAGCGAGCCGGCTGACCGCTCTCCGACGAAGAACAGCAACGACGGCACCTACTACCACGGTGGGGTCGTCGCCTCAGTCATCGACACCTGCGGAGCATTGGCCGCTTGGTCGAACCACGACTTCGACAAAGGCGCCCGAGCGTCGACGGTATCGATGAGCGTGCAGTACGTCGGCGCCTGCAAGCAGTCCGATCTGCTGTGTTCGGCGTCTGCCATCAAGCGCGCGCAACGGGGCGAGCCGAAGCTGACGTTCAGCCGGGGAGGTCGGCTTCGGTGATCTCGTTGACCAAGATGCCGTCGGTGATGAACGACTCGAGGTTGGCGAAGAACTCCTCCGCGGCCCGCCGGTAGCGACCGGTGCCGCCGGCCGAGCCGTGCGGACTAACCGTCACCCGCGGATGAGTCCACAACGGGTGGCCTTCGGGTAGCGGCTCGGTCGCGAACACATCGAGAACCGCCGCGCCCAGCGGCCCGTCGTCGAGCGCGGACAACAGCGCCTCCTGATCGACGAGTGACCCTCTGGCCACGTTCACGAGGACCGCGCCGTCCTTGACCCGACCCAGAAAGTCAGCGTCGACCAGATGGTCGGTCTCCGGCGTGGCGGGCGCGCTGAGCACGATGACGTCGGCAGACGGCAACGCCCTGGCAATCCCATCCGGGGTGATCATCTGGTCGACGGCTTCGGTCCCTGACGGACGACGCCGGACTCCGATCACCTTGGCCCCCAGTGCGGCCGCGCGCGATGCGGTCGCCGCCCCGATGTGACCGAGCCCGACGACGAGCCACGTGGTCCCACTGACCTCGGCAAAGTCGTGCGGCTCCCAACGCTGTTCAGCCTGGGCCTGACGCCACTCACCCCGGCGTTGGCAGACGTCGAGGACGGACCCGATGATGAACTCCGCGATCGAGACAGCGCTGGCGTGGGAGTTGGTCAGGCGCATCCCCTTTCGCACCAGGTCGCCGAAGATGGGCGCATCAACACCGGCCGCGGGCGACTGGAGCCACCGGATCGACTCGGCCTGCATCAGAAACCCGAAATACGGGCGGAGCGGGGCCCCGTCATCGAACAGATCCGCGGTGGCCCAAGCGACGTCGGGCCGAGCCGCGTCCCACTCGACCTGCTCTTCGCCGACGACCAGCGAACCATCGGATTGCATCCTCATCGCCTGCACGTCGAGCCCGAGCCCGGAGAGCCTCTCCCCAAATCGGTCGAATGCCGTCTGCGTCATCAAGATGTCCACCGACGCCACGCTATGGCTTGGACAACCCGGCGGTGGGCTCAGCCGACGTGGGCCGCCACCCGACCGATGTGGCGGCGGCCGCGGGTGCCCGACACGACAAAGGCCACGACGAAGGCCGCGGCATCCACCAGCACGATCATCGGACCCGAGGGGATGTCGAAGTGGTAACTCGCCACCATGCCGACGAAGCCGCACGCCGCACCGAGCGCGGTCGCCCCCCACAGCATCCGGGTGAAACTGTCGGTGAGCAGACGAGCGGTCACCGCAGGGATGACAAGCGTGGCAGCCACAAGGATAACGCCGATCACGCTCATCGTAACGATGATCACGGCGGCGAGCAGCAGCATCAGCAAGGCGTCGTAGCGAGCCGCGGCAACTCCACTCACCGATGCAACGTCGGGGTCGAAAGTCGAGAAGAGCAGCGGGCGCCAGGCGAAGAACACCACCGCGACCGCGGCCACGACGACCCCGCCGAGCAGCAGTAGCTGGGCGCGGTCGACGCCGTAGATGTTGCCGAACAGGTAGGCGTCAGGGCTCTTGCCAGCTGATCCGAACACCTTGAACAGGGCGAGGCCGATAGCGAAGGAAGCGGTGGTGATGACCCCGATCGCGGCATCAGAGCCGATGGGTCGGCGCCGGGTTACACCACCGATCATCAACGCAGAGAGGAAACCCCACGCGCCGGCGCCGAGGAAAAGGTTGATCCCGAGCAGGGCGCTCACGGCAAACCCGCCGAAGATTGCATGCGAGAGACCGTGACCGATGTAGCTCATCCCCTTGAGCACGACGTAGACCCCAACGAGACCGCACAGGGCCCCGGCGAGAGTGGCCACCAACAGCCCGTTGCGGAAGAACTCGAACTCGAACGGACGGAGCAGCTCGGCGATCATGCGGAGTCCTCCGTCCGGCGCAGCCGCACAACCGACCCTGACGTCGCGTGCTGATCGAGGCGATCGACGACGACGGGCATACCGCCGTGCTCCAGTACATCCATGCGCGCGCCGTAGGTCTTTTCAAGCACCTCAGCGGTCAGCACCTCCGCGGGTCGACCGGCGGCCACAACCCGTCGATTAAGGCACACCAGCGCCGGCAGGTGGGCGGCCATTCCGTTGAGATCATGGGTGGTCAAGACGATGGTCTGGCCGCCCTCGTAAAGGTCGGTCAGAAGGTGGAGGATCTCGTGTCGAGTCCTGACATCGACCCCAGACGTTGGTTCGTCCAGCACGAGGAGGTCGGGTTGGCCCAGCAGCGCCCTGGCGATGAAGACACGTTGCTGCTGTCCGCCGGACAGATCGCGAATGTGCCGATCGCTCAGCCCGTCCAGTCCCAACCGGTCAAGCATGGCCGCGGCGTCGGCCTTCTCGGCCACGCTCCGCCACGGCAGCAATCGGCGCCGTCCCATCAACACGCACTCGGCCACCGTCACCGGGAAGTTCCAGTCGACGGTCTCTATCTGCGGGACATAGCCAATCGTCACGGACGACGCGATCCGCACGTGGCCTGCGACTGGAACGACCGTGCCAAGCATGGCGCGTAGCAAGGTGGTCTTCCCGGAACCGGACGGGCCGACCACGCCGACGAACTCGCCTCGCTCAACAGCGAAGTCGACGTCAACGAGCACCGCCTCGGCGCCGTAGGCGCAGGTGACCCCATCGAGGGCGACGACGGGCGAACTCATTGGGGGTACCTCGCGTCGTCGGGCACCGCCGGAGCCACGCTGATCGACTCGAACGCCGACGGGTCGCCGCCGAGTGCATTGACCATGGTCGTGTAGTTGAACACCATCAGACCGAGCCAGGAGTGGTTGTCATCGCCAGGTGCGCCGGGAAGATCGTCGTCGCGGAGGCTGTCGACATAGCGCACGCGGGCCTCCCTCCCGATCTGGGCCAACACCGGGCTCGGGAACACCTCGGAGCCGAAGATGGCCGGCACGCCAAGTCGCTTGATCTGGTCGATGAGCCGCGCCACCTCCTTGGGCGACGGATCTTCGAAGGAGCTGACTTGGATGGCTCCGACGATCTCCCAGCCGTACTCCCTCCCGAAGTAGGCATAGGCATCGTGATAGGTGAGCAACTTCCGGTTCGCCGCCGGCACGGTTTCCGTCGCGGTGCGCAACGCGCCGTCGAGCGCCTTGACCTGGGCGGCGAACGAAGCGAACCCGCTCTGGTAGTTCGCCCCGTTCGCCGCATCGGCCTCAACGAGACGGTCTCGGATCTCGGCGGCGTAGTCGAGCACCAGCGTCGGGTCAGTCCAGAGGTGGGGGTTCGGCTTGCCCTCCGATTCCGGGAACGAGAAGTCGAAGATCCACTCGTCAGGCTTCAGCACCGAGTCTCCCAACAGCACGATCTCCGCGCCGTCTTTGAGATTGCGCTCGGCCAGTTGCAAGGTCGGTTCCTCGAGCTTGAGGCCGTTCATGAACACGAGGTCTGCCCGGCTGAGCACCTCAGCAGCGCTCGGCGGCGGTTCGAACGTGTGGGAGTTGGTCCCCTCCGGCACGACGCCATGGATGCGGATCGTCGACCCGCCGATGGCAGCGACGATGCTGGTGATGGGCGCAACGGTGGTGACAACTCGGAGTCGTCCATCGTCGGGACCAGCCGACGATCCGGCAGA
This sequence comes from Acidimicrobiales bacterium, assembly GCA_051002495.1. Lineage (GTDB taxonomy): Bacteria > Actinomycetota > Acidimicrobiia > Acidimicrobiales > CADCTF01 > JBPCMH01. Next base: position 1,619 of record JBPCMH010000188.1, on the reverse strand, counting down.
ACCACACGCCCCTGTCCCGGCCAAAGCGAGCACCAGGAAGAGCGACAGCCCCACGCGGGTCGCCTGACGAGGCGAGCGGTGGCGGGTGCCCGTGTTCATGAGTCCGGACGCTAGTGGTACAAACGGCTAACTGCGACCTGGTCGCATCTGGGGGAGTACCATTGGGCCGTGCCGACCAACCGCGCTCCTGCCGGCCGGGATCCACGCGCTCGAATCGAGGAGCTCGTCACGCAGCTGCGAGCCAGCGGTGGCCGCGTCACCGCGGCCAGGCGGGCGCTTCTGGCCGCGCTGGTCGCGGCTGACCATCACGTCACCGCAGATGATTTGGCTTCGCTCGTGCAGGCTGAGGTGCCCGAGGTGCACCGGTCTACGATTTACCGGTCGCTGGAGGCGCTCGAAGCGGCCGCGATCGTTGACCACGTCCACCTTGGTCACGGCCGGGCCATCTTCCACTTGGCTGATGATCGGCACCAGCACATCGTGTGCGAGCGGTGCGAGGGCGTGCGCGAGATCGACCCATCCCTGTTGGCGACCTTCGCGGCCGACGTCGCGCGGGAGATCGGGTTTTCGCTCGACGGGCACCACTTCGCCCTGGTCGGGCTGTGCCGTGGCTGCCAGCCAGCCGAGCCTGATTCGCCGGGTTAGGCCGGGTTCAATCGCGGCGGAGGCGTCCGAGGATGGAGCGGCGTTCGCGGGTGGCCGCCTTCTCCCGCTCCACCCGCTCGGTGGCCACTCGACGGAGCACGCTGATCCGCACCTGGCGAATGGCATCGTTATCCGGCTCGAGCCGGAGCGCTTGTTCGATGGCCCGGCGGGCGTCGTCGAGCTCGCCGGCGGCAATCGACATCACCGCAGCCCAACCGGAGGCCTCAGCCTGCGACGGGCGCCGGGATCGGCCTTCGAGCGCCAAGCCGCCCACGTTCTCGACTCGATTGGTATCCAGGGCAGTGCAGGCCCGGGCGAACAGGTCGGCCTGGGTAATCATGGAGGACGGCGAGGCGCTCATATAGTTCTTTCGGCCTATTCGTCCGGTTCCTTTACATCGGTTCTCTAGCCCTTTTGGGTGATGACCGTCTGGCCTCTCATGTAGGGCCACAAGACCTCGGGCAACTCGATCGTGCCGTCGGGCGTGCGGTTAACCTCGACCAGCGCGGCCCATACCCGGGGCACGGCCAGGGCCGACCCATTGAGGGTGTGGACCAACTCCGTGCCCTTGCCCTCGTTCGGGCGGTACCGAATGTTTGCCCGCCTCGCCTGGTAGTCGCTGAACCACGACACCGACGACACCTCCAGCCATTGATCGGCCCCCGGTGCCCACACCTCGACATCGAAGGACCGATGGTGACTCTGGCCCTGATCGCCGGTGCAGATCTCGAGCAGCCGCCACGACAGGCCGAGATCGACGATGGCCCCGATGGCCCGATCGATGAGGTCATCAAGCACACGCGGCGCTTGTTCCGCGGTTGTGTAAGCGAGGATCTCCACCTTGTCGAACTCGTGCACGCGCAAAAGGCCGCGGGTGTCGCGACCGGCCGACCCGGCCTCCCGTCGATAGGACGGCGTGTGCGCCATCAACCGGAGGGGCAGGTCAGGCTCGGCCAGGATCTCGTCGCGGGCGA
>JBPCMH010000187.1:0-7886 GCA_051002495.1 Acidimicrobiales bacterium | reverse complement strand
CTTGGGGACTGAGCGGCGCAGAGTGGGCCGCCGTGCTGCGGATTGCCTTGGGGTTGTGGTGGCTCGAGAGCGTTCGCCACAAGAACTTCGAGGCATGGACGAAACGACATGCTGGCATCACCTGGGCGAAGTCGGTGGCCGAGAAGCACCCGTGGTCGTTCGTCCGTCGTGGTTTCGCAGCCGTCGTCGCCCCCCGACCGTCGCTGATGACCTGGGTGGTGCTCGGGGCCGAGTTCTCCCTTGGCCTCGGCCTCACCCTTGGGCTGTTGACCCCGGTCGCACTCATTGGCAGCGCCGTGTTGAGCTCGATCTACTTCGTATTGATGATCACAGACGACGCCGAGCAAGGTCAGAACTCGATGATGTTCGTCATCGCCGTCGCGTGCCTCGGCCTGATGGCCTGGCAGACCTGGTCACTCGATGCCGCGCTCGGCCTCTTCTGACCCACCCGTCCCCATCCGCCTGTCGCGGGGTTCGTTAGGTGTGGTCGGCTTCGTTCGCCAAGGCCAGCCAGCGCTCCTCGGCCGCGGTGATGGCCTCATGCAGCGAGCCCAAGTCTGAACCGATCCTGGTCAGGCCGGTGTGGTCGCCGGTCGCACCCGCTTCGGCCAGGTCGGCTTCCAGGCCGGACCGCTTGCGCTCGAGCGCGTCGATCTCTTTCTGCGCCTCGCGCATCAGGCGACCAAGCGTGCTCGGCGACCGTCCCGCCGAGCGCGCGGCCAGGGCGTTAGCGCCATCACCTGACCCGGATCCGACTCCCCCGCCACCGGAACGGGCTTGACGGAGATCGCCGGCCCCGACCCCGCCGGTAGCGGCTGCCCGCCGGACCGGACCGCGCCCGGCGTCAGTCAGCGCGGCACGGCGGCGGCGCTCCCATGCCCCATAGCCACCCTCGACCCGTCCGGCGAAGCCCGCCCCGTCCATCTGCAGCGCATCGTCGACGGTCCGCTCGAGAAAGGCCCGGTCGTGGCTCACAACGATGAGCGCGCCTGGCCAGTCCTCCAGGAAGTCTTCGAGAAGGCGCAAAGTGTCGAGGTCGAGGTCGTTGCTCGGCTCGGCGAGGAGCAACACGTTCGGCCGCTGCACCAAGGTCAGCAGGAGCTGGAGCCGACGCCGCTCACCCCCAGAGAGCGTCCTGATCTCAGCGAACTGTGCATCGCGGTCGAACCACCAACGCTCGCAAATGGCCGATTCCTCCGGCCCCGCCTTCTTGGTCGGACCGGCCACCGCGTCGCGAACTCGCATGGTGGGGTCGAGCCCAGCGCCTGACTGGTCGTAGTACCCGATGCGCACGGTCGGGCCGTACTCAACAGCACCGGTGGCCGGACTCAGCCGACCGGCGATGATGTCGAGCAACGTTGTCTTGCCGACGCCGTTGGCGCCGACGATGCCGAGGCGTTCCCGGCTGTCCAGGAGCAGGTCGAGACCATCGAACAGGGTCTGGCCATCGCCGAAGCGGTGCCCGACGCCGTGGAGCTCCACGACCTTGTCGCCCAGCCGGGGGGTGCCGAGATGCAACGGGATGTCGCCGTCGCGGGCCGCGGCTTGGGCCCGCCCTTCAACAATGGCCGTCGCCGCCTCGATCCGGGCCTTGGGTTTCCGGGTGCGGGCCGGCGCACCCCGTCGGAGCCAGGCCAACTCACGGCGAGCGAGGTTGCGTCTCGTGGACTCCGCCGTGGCGGCCTGTTCCTCCCGCTCAGCTTTGGCCGCCAGGTAGTCGGCATAGCCACCCTCATGGACGTAGCCCGTCCCGCGATCGAGTTCGAGGATGCGGGTGGTCACGCGATCGAGCACGTGGCGATCGTGGGTGACGAGAACCAACCCGCCCCGATGCGCGGCGAGCCGGTCCTCCAGCCAGCCGATTGCGTCGATATCGAGGTGGTTCGTCGGCTCATCCAGCACCAGCAGATCGGACTCCGCCACCAGCGACCGGGCCAGGGCCACGCGCTTGGCCTGTCCACCAGAAAAGGTGTCGACGTTGGCGTTGGCGAGCGGGCCCATACCCAGTCGATCGAGGACGGCGGCCGCCTCCCAGCCTTCGCCGACAGCGTTTTGTGCGGTGCCCTCCGGCAGCTCAGGGCGTTGGGGTAGCCAACCGATGCGGACCCCGCGGCCCCGACGCACCGCACCTGTCTGCGGTTCAGCCTCACCAACGAGCACCCGCAGGAGCGTCGATTTTCCCGTGCCGTTCAGGCCAACAACGCCGATCCTGTCCCCCGCGGAGATCGTCAACGACAGGCCCTCGAACAGGGGACGGCCGGGGCGGGCCGCCGAAACGCGGTCGAGGTCAACGAGGATCACGTTCGCCATGATCCTCGCCCGAACCTTCCGGGGCGAACCGGGCCTAGGGAACCACCTTGCGCAGCCCGCGCAAGGCGAAGGCGCCGAGCACCACGCAACTCCCCGCGATCGCCAGCAGACCTGGCCACGTGTCGGCCCAGGTGATCGGGCCAACGAAACCCTGCCGACCGAGGGCCAAGATGTACGTCGTCGGGTTGAAGCGGGCCACGCCCTTCAACCACCCCGTCATGACCTCGATGGGCACCTGCGCGGTCGACAGGAACACGCCGACAAACAATCCGATCTGCATCAGCGGGGCGGCCTTCATGTGCTTGATCCGCAGCGCCAGACCGATGGCCCAGGCCGAAGCCATCGCCGCGGCCCCGAGCGAAGCGATGGTCAGGGTCAGGACCCCAACCACGCCCCCAGGCATCGACGCGCCGGCGATCAGGCCGACCAGCAACACCGACACCGTGGGAATGAGGCCACGGCCGAGCGCGCCGAGCATGGGGCCAGCAATCAAAGCCAGACGGCTGACCGGGGCGATGAGAAGCCGATCGAAAAAGCCGTCTTCGAAGTCGCGGATCATGATGATGCCGACGTTGACACCGGCGAAGGCCGCGCCCTGGATCACCGCCATGGGCAGCATCCAATCGATCATGTTCGACACCGGGAAGCCCGGAAGGCGGGTCAACCCGCCGTACGCTCCAGAGAAGGCCACCACGATGATCAACGGGAAGAAGATCGTCGGAACCAACGCGGCCGGTACCCGCTTGATCAGCAGCAGGCTGCGGCGGGCGAGCCCGAGCGCGACAGCCACCCCGGACGCGTTCCCATGAGTGACGGGCGTAGCTGGCGGCGGGAGGACCGACGCGGTCACGATGCGGACCCCAGACGGGAGCGGAGCGCCAGCAGGGACGCACAGAGCGAGACGAAACAGAGGCCGATGACGATGACGATGGCCTGGAACGCCTGGGCGGCATCGAAACCGAAGATCACCAAGTTCCGAATCCCCTCGATCATGTAAGTGAGCGGGTTGGCCGCGGCAACCCCACGGAACCATCCAGACATGAGCTCACGGGGGAAGAATGCCGAAGAAGCAAAGAGCGACGCGAAGAAGATTGGAAAGGTCGCCTGGACGACCTCGGCCGAGCCGGTCTTGAGGGCGATCGCCACCGACAACCCGCCGATGGCGAGCCCGAGCAGCGCACCGACAACCACGATGACGAGCACGGCCGGAATGCCGCCCCGGATGTTGGCGCCGAACAGCGCAAAGATGCTGAGAAACACCGTCGCTTGGATCCCGCCAAGCACCATGGCTCCGGCGAGACGTCCGGCGATGATCGTCGTGCGCGACACCGGCGACGACACCAGGCGGTCGAAGAACCCGAGCTGAATGTCGGTGGCCATGTCGGTCCCGCCTGCGCTGGCCCCGAACAGGATGCCCTGCACGACCGTGGTGGCGACGGTGAAGTCGAGGAAGGAGTTGCCGGGGAACCCAGGAAGAGCGGCAGCCCTGTTCATCGCCGCAATGTTCAGCGCGGCGAAGAACAGAGGGAACACCATCGACGGAACCCACATCTGGGGCTGCCGAACAGTGTTGAGCACCGAACGCTTCGCTAGCCCGCGGATGGCACCCAGCCCTCCGCTCGCGCCCAGGCCCGGCGCGTGTCCGGTCCCGGCCGCTACTGCAGTCATCGCCGGCGCCTCCGGCGACGCAGGCCGGTCTCCGCCGCACCTGCGGCGTCGGGCGCCGCGCTGGCCGACGCGGAATCCTCCGCGCCTTCGAGTCGCCGACCGGTTGCATCGGCGAACACGTCGTCGAGGCTCGGTGCGTGCAACTCCATCGCTTCGGCCACGATCTTGGCGCCATCGAGGGCACGCACCACCTGGGGCATGTCGACCGCGCCACCCGGCAATCGCACGCCGACCCTTCCCTTGGGCGCAGGGACGATTTCGCCGAGCGAGGTAAGCGCGTCCGTCGCCGCCTGCACCTCATCAGGATCGACCTGCACGTAGAGCGTCGGGGCCCCGACCTCAGCCTTGAGCGCGGCCGGCGAACCCTCACGCACAAGCTTGCCGTGGTCGATGATCGCTATCCGTCCCGCCAGCTGATCCGCTTCCTCGAGGTACTGGGTGGTGAGGAACACAGTCGTCCCGTGGTCGGCATTCAGCGACCGCACTTCTTCCCACAGGGAGATGCGGCTCATCGGGTCGAGGCCGGTCGTCGGCTCGTCGAGGAAGAGCACGCTCGGCCGGTGAACCAAGGCCATGGCCAGATCAAGCCGACGCCGCATGCCACCGGAGTAGGTGCCGACGCGCCGATCGGCGGCCGCGGTCAGCCCCACCCGGTCAAGCAACTCCTCGCCGCGTTTGTCGGCATCGCCGCGGTTGATGCCGTGCAGGAGCCCCTGCAAGCGGAGCAGCTCCCGTCCGGTCATGAGGGGGTCGAGCGCAGCGTCCTGCAGCGCAACCCCGATCGATTGACGAACCCGCGCCGCGTCGGCGACCACGTCGAAGCCAGCCACCTTCGCCACCCCGCCCGTCGGTCGCAACAGCGTGACCAGCATGCGAACGGTGGTGGACTTGCCCGCCCCGTTCGGGCCAAGGAACCCGAAGATCTCGCCCGGCTCCACGACGAGATCGATCCCATCGACGGCTGTCAGCGAACCAAACTTCCGGACGAGGCCCTGCACCTCGATGGGCTTGGTCACGCGGTGCGCTTCACGGCTTGGATGGCCTGCCACACCCGCTCTGCCGTGCACGGCATGTCAACGTGGCGAACCCCAAGAGGTGCGAGGGCGTCGATCACCGCGTTCTGCACCGCCGGTGTCGAACCGATCGTGCCCGACTCGCCGATGCCCTTGGCTCCAAGCGGGTTGAGCGGCGTGGGGGTCTCCATCGATACCCGCTCGAAGCTGGGCAGTTCAGCCGCAGACGGGAACGCGTAATCGGCCAAGTTCGACGTGATGGGGTTGCCATCGTCGTCGTAGCGGACCTCTTCGAGCAGGGCCTGGGCCATGCCCTGGGCGATCCCGCCGTGGACCTGGCCATCGACCAACAGCGGGTTGAGGATGGTGCCCGCGTCATCGCAGGCAACGTGGCGCAACACGGTGACCTTGCCGGTTTCGGTGTCGACCTCGACGACGGACACGTGGGCGCCAAACGGGAACGTGGGGCCGACCCGCTCGAAGTAGACCTCCTCTCCCAGGCCATCCGGACCCGCGGCCGTCGCCACCTCGGCCCACGACTTCGATACGGCGGGGGTGCCGGCGACGTGGAAGCGAACCTCCGTGGTGTCGAGCACGATGTCGTCCGGGTTGGCTTCCAGCAGATCAGCCGCGATCTGCTTGGCTCGCTCAACGACGTTTCCGGTCGCTTCCCGAACGGCGACGCCGCCTGACTGCAGCGATCGCGAGCCCATCGTTCCCTGACCAAATGGCACCAAGTCGGTGTCGCCCTGAACGAACTCGATGTCATCGAGGTCGACTCCGAGCTGGTCGCTGACAATCATGGCGAACGCGGTGGCGTGGCCTTGACCGTGTGATGAGGTACCGGCCCTGACGACGACCTTGCCGTCGGGCTTCACCGTGACCGCGCCGAACTCCTTGCCCGGAATGCCGCCCGTGATCTCGACGTAGACGCACAGGCCGATCCCGAGTTGGCGAACGTCGCCGCTGTCCCGCCGCTTCTGCTGCTCGGCCCGCAGGTCGTCGTACCCAGCCGCCTCCAAGGCCCGATCGAGCGAGCCGGCGTAGTCGCCGGTGTCGTACTCGGTGCCGGTGGGGGTGGTGTATGGAAAGGCGTCGGCGGCGAGCAGGTTCTTGCGACGAACCGCGGCCGGGTCCATGCCGATCTCGGCCGCGAACAGGTCGACGGCCCGCTCGATCGCCGCGGTTGCCTCTGGTCGACCAGCCCCCCGGTAGGCGACGGTCGGCGTGGTGTTGGTGACGATCGAGGTCGAGTTGAACTCAGCCTTGGTGACGCCGTACACGCCGGTGAGCATGGTGCGGGTCATGAACGGCAGTACGGCACCAATGCGCGGGTAGGCGCCCGCGTCCTGCAGCACGTTGAGGCGATAAGCGGCGATGGTGCCGTCGCGCATGCCGCCGAGCTCGACGTCTTGCAGTTGACCACGGCCATGGCCGAGGTTGGTCATCGACTCCGACCGTGTCTCGACCCACTTCAACGGGCGGCCAACATGCCGCGACAGCCATGCAACCAGGAGTTCTTCGGGGTAGAGGCCGATCTTGGCGCCGAACCCGCCTCCGACGTCGGGCGCGATCACCCTCACGTTCTCTGCGCTGAGGCCGAGCAGGCGGGCCAAGTCGTCCTTCACCGCGTGGGCCCCTTGGCTGCTCGCCCAGTGGGTCACGTGCTCACCATCCCACTTGGCGGCGGCAGCCCTGACTTCGAGTGGGCAAGGCGCAACGCGCTGGTTGCTCACCCGCTGGGTGATGACGACGTCACACCCGTCGAAGAGGTCGGCCGACGATCCAAACTGCATGTCGAGGCAAACGTTGCTGCCCACATCGGGGAACAGGATCGTGTCGCCTGCCTTGGCCGAGTCCATGTCGATCACCGCTCGGAGCGGGTCGTAGTCGGCCCAGATCAGCTCGGCCGCATCTTCGCCCTGGTACTTCTCCTCGGTGATGATCGCGGCCAACGGTTCGCCGACGAAACGAACCGTGTCTGCGGCCAGCCAGGGGCGCACCATGCCCTGGTTCAACATGGCCGGCTCGGGCTTCATAGGCTCGAGATCAAGGTCGGCGGCGGTGATGACAGCGATGACACCAGTCGCCGAGCGGGCCTCGTTCACCTCGATCGATTTGATGCGAGCGTGGGCCATGGTGGACCGCACATAGGTGACATGGGCCGCTCCGGGCAGGTCGAGATCGTCGACGTAACTGCCACCGACGGTCAGGAACTTCGGATCTTCTCGACGGACCACCCTGTTACCGAGGATCGACATGATCGTCACCCTAGGCCCACGCGTTCCGCGGAGCATTTCGACTCCCTAAGGGAGGAAAGACTCCGCGGAACGATGATCTGTTGGGCCGGGTCAGGCCCGGCCGGTGGTCAGTCCCAGAACGTGAGGAGGTCGATCACCTTGCGCCACGCTGGCCGGTGATCACCGTCTGCTCTGACGTTGGCGATGGGCTCGGCCTCGACCGCCTCGGCCGACGGTTCCTCCGGGGCGGGCAGGATGGCGTAGGCCTCCTCGCCGGGCCGGACCATGTGGTACTGCTCGCGGGCCAACCGTTCGACCTCGGCGTCGGTGTGCAGTTGCTCGACACGCTGCTCAAGGCGGGCATTCTCTTTGGCCAAGACCTCAGCCCGGGTCTGCTGGCCAGCCACCGCATCCCGCTGCGCGAGCCAGGTTCGAGTCGGGAACACGCCAGTCAACAGGGCGACGACGGCCACGGTGATCGCCAAAACAGGCCACACGCGGCGTCGCAGGCGGACACTCACATCGACCTCCGGCCAGCCAGAGCAGCCATACCGCGGTAGGCAGCCGACTCACCGAGATCGGCCTCGATGCGGAGCAACTGGTTGTACTTGGCCACCCGGTCGGTGCGGGCGGGACCGCCGGCTTTGATCTGGCC
>JBPCMH010000186.1:0-4929 GCA_051002495.1 Acidimicrobiales bacterium | reverse complement strand
GGATTCGAGGCGTCGATGGTGAAGGCGGTGCGCGCGATCCGGTCGGCGACCGGAGTCTCGGACTCCAAGTCGGGCTCATAACCGTAGGAGGCTCGGACCCGCGCCGGGAGACGGTCGCCGAAGATCGCAGCGAGCACCGCCAGGGCGAGCTGGATCCAGTTGCGCACGACCTCGGTCGCGGCCGGGTCCGTGACGTCGGACGGCGCCTGCGACTGGCCGCCGAGCAGGTCGACCGCACGCAGGACGTTGAGCGCCTCGACCTCCTCGCCGGAGCCGAGCCCGCCGAGAAACCCGGTCGCCCGGGCGAGGCCGTGCGCCAACGGCCACCTGGCACGGATCGACTCGGCGGCGCCGATCTGGCCGATCATGAACAGCACATCCCAGATCTCGTCGACGCTGAGGTCGAGCGAGGCGAAGAAGTCGACCAGCAGACCGTACGCCGCCCGGACCTCCGCGACGGTGGCGTCGAACGCCTCCTTGTCGACGTCGACCGGATCACCGTTCGGGTGTCGCATCCGGATCTTCTCGCCGGTCGGCAGCTCGCCCTGCAGGTCGGATTCGTGATCGACACCGAGGTCGCTGCGCAGCTCGCGGCTCAGCGCGGGATCGCTGAACGTGTCATGGATCCAGTCGACGGCATCGGCGACCACATCCATCAGCCACACCAGCGGGTTGAAGGTCTCGTCAGCCACTGATCGGCTCCGCTCTGATGTCAGGTGCGGATTCGGTGGCGGGCGTCTTCAGCGGCGCGCGGTGCACGGTGTGGGGGCCGAAGCCCATGTGCGGATCGGCTGGCGGGGAGACGGGCTGCTCGTGGCGCTCGCTGGGCGGGAACGGTTGCGCCTCGACCGGGGTGTACAGCCGGTGCACGACACTGACGCCGGCCGGCGTCCCCTCGAACTTGAAGGTCCCGAAGTTGGGTGCGAAGAAAAGCCGGCGCAGCAAAGGCCGGTTCTGCACGAGCCGCACCTGGTGCACGGTGGAAATCGCAACCAGTTGCTCGTTAAGCGATTTGGCGTTCACGTCTTCCGCCAGGGGCTCCGTCCTCAAGCCCGCTGGCAGATCCGACCGCGTGGTGACGACGTCGACGACGGACTGGATCCGCCAGCGCCAGTCAGGTCCCTTGTCCGGGTCGGCAGGCAACTTGGAACCCTTGGGCCACGGGGACGTCGGCACCAACGCCGGCTCCCGCCGCAGCCGGGAACGGCGCGCCAAGGAGACCCGGGCCCCGGCGGGGACCAGCGCGGAGGCACCGATGCCGGCCTTCCAGGCGAGGCGTTCCATCGGCACCTCCTCGGCGCGCTGGAGGTTGCCGACCTTGCGGATGATCTGGTCCACGACGTCCTTGAAGACGTTCTTGGCCGGGCTCGCGATGCACTGCACCAGGCGCGCGGGGTCTGGCTCGCCCTTCGTCCAGTAGTCGAGCGTCGTCGTGGAGGCGTAGTGCACGTCGCCGGACAGGATGACGACGGACCGGTAGCTGGCGAGTCGCGCGATCAGCGCTTCGAAGCCCTGCTCGTTGGCTGACCATCCTTCGCGGTCGTACTTCTCAGCGCCGCGCTCGCCGCGCGGGCCGCAGCCGGCCATGCGTTGCGGGTCGGCGTCGTCGCCCTCAGTGAACCCGGGCACCTCGCCGATCGTGTGGGCGTGGAGGTTGTCGATGGCCAGTTGAGCAAGCGGCTGGCCCATCTGCTCGATCACGACCGGTCCGAAAACCGGGACCGGTGAGATGCCGACGAGCACCTGCTGGGTGGCGGTGGCGGGTTTCTCGGGGAGTTGCTCGTCGAGGTTGTCGATCAGGCTGGGCGCGTCGAGGGTGCTGTTGTTGATGGCCCGATGGGTGCGCGTGTCGAGCACGACCACCTGGTAGCTCTCGGTCTGCAGCGCGTAGTTGAAGACGATGCGTTTGGGCTGGGTATTCGTGGGCTTGTCGAACCCGAGCAGGATGTCGAGGTCTGTGTGCGGCGTCGCCGCGCCGGCGACCGCCGTCGGGATCGCGTCGAGGACCTTCTTGCCCGGCTTGTCCGTGCCGAACTGGGCGAGGTCGTTGCCCCAGCCCTGCATCAGGGTGTAGGCGAGCAACGCGTTGCGGATGACGAACCGGCCCCACACGCGGTTGTTGTAGACCCGGGTCGCCCAACGGCCGTTGAGGTTCCAGTCGTCGGCCACCTCGTGGTCGTCGAAGATCATATATGTCGGGGTGTTCGCCAGCACCTGGGCCACCAGGGGCGTCACGCCGGCATAGCGCGCGAGGTGATGAGCGGAGGAGTTGAAGCCCTCGAAGGCCCCCACGTTGACGGTCGCGTCGGCCCAGTGCCGTTTGAGGGTCTCTTCGGGCACGGTCGGATCGTCCACACCGCAGAACCACGGCCGGTTCAACCATGGTGCGATTGCCGGGGCGGGTGGCGCCGCGCCACCGGGGATGCCCGGCGGTTTGAAGACGTCGGTGAAGGCCGGGATCTCTCGCCAGACACGTGGGCTCCATGCGAGCAGGTGCAGGGCCACGAACTCAGCGAAGGTGACCGCATGGTTCGCGGTGTCGCTGCCGGTGAAGCCGGCCAGCTGCCAGAGCAGCCACTTCCGCCGCAGCGGTGGCAGGTTGGTGAGGTCGCCCGCCAGGCCGGCGCCGGTGACCGGGGTGGAGCCTGTCCCGCCGGTCCGAGGATCGGGAGGGAAGCCCGGCAGCGGCTGGCTGCCGTCCATGACCGCGGCGCCGAGCGCGCTGACGAGAGGCAGCATCGTCGTGGCTATGTCGTCGGCGTACACCTGGTCGCCGGTGAGATAGAGCTGGTGGGGGCGTTGCTCCGGCAGCAGGACCAACGGTGCGACGCCCGCGAGCGCGTCGAAACTGCCGGCTCCCGCGCGCCGGCAACTGCAGTGCGCGACCCGCAACCCTCCGGCCGCCGCCGCGGCCACGAACTGCGCCGGCGGCGCCAGGAACGTCGGCAACTTGTCCTTGACGAATCCCAGCGCCTTGTGCAGCGGCGCCGCCTGGTCGACGCCGGCGAGCCGCGCGCCCGCAAGCTCGTCCTCCAGCAGCTTCTCACCCTGCAGATCCGAGGTCGTCCCGTCGGCGAACGCAAACGTCAGGTTGTAGGCGTAGAGCTCACCCGGATCGAGCGGCGCGACGCCGGTGAGATCGACGGTGACCACGGCGACGTGCAGGTTGGCCGCGACCCGGCGCGCCTTGAGCTCGCCGCGGCCGACCGGGCTGTCCGCGCTGCTGACTGGTGCGTTGCGCTCACCCTTCCAGATCAGCGCCTCGACGGTCGCTTCCTGGCTGAGCGCGACCCAGAACGAGCAGCTTCGCTGCTCGACTCTCCGGACGATCGGACCGGCGAGGATCTTGGGCAGAACAGCAGGCATCGCCCACCCCGAAAGTAGGTGCAACGCCAAGAGGCGCGGCTTGCGCGGACGCTACCAGTTCACCCGCGCCCCTGCGAGGCCCTTCGTGCACCACGGCGTGGCGGCGTCCTGCAGCCCGGCCAGCGCCGCCCGATACTGCTCGGCGACCGCGATCAGGCAGTCCGAAGCTTCCGGCCCGACAGCGAGATGGAACACACCGTGGAGCCGTGAGCGGCTACGTGCCAGGCGTCCGATACTGGATCTGCTCGGCCTTCCGCAAGGCATCCAGGGTGTCCTCAACGGTGAGGAGGACCGTCGTTTCCAACGCGCTCAGTGCCCCGCCTCCAGCAATCGCCAACGCAACAGCGGCCATCGACACGTTATCGGACGCCTCCCAGAGGGTGTAGCCGTCGTGCGTGCCGAAGGCGTACCAGAATCCGTGGAGTTTCCCACCGACCGACTCGATGTAGGACTGAGCGGCTTCGCGGCGGTCCTCTGGGTTCTCCATCAACTTCGCCCAGGTCTCCGGCGTGTAGCTGAACCGCGATAGATAGAGCGGCACCTGTTCCTCCTCGTTCGCGTTCCGTGCGTCGACGTGGGGCCAGGAACTCAACGACGGCAAGCCGACGCTGCGAATGCCGTCGTGCGTCGGTAGACGCATCATATCGACGCAGCACCCAAGGCCAAGAGCCAGTCATGCGCAGCCAGCCGCATCTGGTCGACAGCGGAGAGCCCCCGACGTCACGGTTTCGGCGGCACGACGTGGGCGCCCGCGACGTCTGTAGGTGCGCTCCTGTGGACCAAGGACCGGTTGAGGTGCCCGCCGTAGGTTACCGATACATCGCACCGGCTATCGCGCGATCGGTCCGGTCTGTACGGCTTACCGTTGACCTCCATCGACGTCGCTCGACGAAGTCGTGACACGCCAGCGCGGTCGGACGATCCTTCCAGTCAACGGCGTCAGAGTGTGCGCGGATCCGCCCCGATCGGCCGTAGGCTGCGACCCGCCGTCGTAGTCACGGGCTGGCCGCCGTATGAAAGGGGCAGACACATGAACACACCGTCGAGGATTCAAAGTGTACAGGAGTGGCTGTATGTGATCATCGTCGCGTCGCTGGCGTTGTATCTGGTGATCGGCGTCATTGTGTGGGCGTGGATGATTCTCGTTGGGATCCCTGCTCCAGACGCGTTCGCCACCATACTCGCGGCAATTGTTGGGGCACTCGTGGGCATCGTCACGCCACTGCAGGGCTCACCTGGCAGGTCCGGCGCTGCCTCCGCACCGGACGCTTCCTCAACCGCCCAGTCACCATGAACCGAGTTGAGGGCAATGAGCGTCCTCGACCGATCCCCGAACCTGGCTGAGACGATCCCTCCCTGCCGGGGTTGCGGCGGGCCGCGGCCGGCCAGGCGTTGCGCGCCATTCGTATTGGGCGGCGTTGCGACGCCGCGTGGCCGAAGGTGTTTGCGGAGCGGACCCAACAGCTCCCACACGAAGATCGGGGCGACCGCGATCGCCGACCACACGGAGACCTGCTCGTTGATGCCGAACAGCGTTGCGGTTACGGAAGCGAGGTGCAGAGG
>JBPCMH010000185.1:0-5628 GCA_051002495.1 Acidimicrobiales bacterium | reverse complement strand
CACGTGCACAACGACTACGTGACCGGTGGGTACGAGTTGGCTCAGCGCGTGGGTGCCGCGTACGTCCTTGCCGCCGCTGATGAGCTGGCCTTTTCACACACCCCAGCTAGTGACGGCGACTGTTTTGAGGTGGGGGCGGTGACCATCAGGGCGGTGCACACGCCAGGGCACACGCCGAGCCACTTGTCTTGGGTCGCTGAAACTGATGGCGAGCCAGTTGCCGTGTTCACGGGCGGATCGATGCTCTTCGGCACCGTCGGCCGAACCGACTTGATCGCCGATGACCAGACGGAGGAACTCACCCGCGCGCAGTTCCACTCCGTGCATCGGTTGGCGTCGGAGCTCCCGGGCAAAGCGGCAGTTCACCCAACCCACGGCTTCGGGAGCTTCTGCTCGTCGTCGTCGACCAGCGGCGTCGACGAGAGCACGATCTCGCACGAGAAGTCGACCAACGTCGCCCTCACCACAGAGAGCGAAGACGAGTTCGTTGCGCATCTGCTGTCGGGCTTGACCGCCTACCCCCGGTATTACGCGCACATGGCGCCGACCAACCGAGAGGGTCCGGCTCCTGTCGACCTGTCCGAGCCCGAGCCGGTGGACCCCACCGAGATCCGACGGCGCATTCATGCGGGGGAGTGGGTCGTTGACCTCCGATCTCGGGAGGCCTATGCCCGTGAGCACCTGGCCGGCACCGTCAACGTCGGGCTCGGTGACTCATTTGTGACCTACCTGGGCTGGACCATGCCGTGGGGCACGGCCATCACGCTCGTCGGCGACTCCGCTGATGAGGTGGCCGAGGCCCAGCGCCAAATGGTCCGCATCGGGATTGACCGTCCCGCCGGCGCCGCCGATGGTGGCCTCGCCAACTGGGCTGCCGGGGGCGAGCTGCGGTCATATCAGGTGCTGTCGTTCGCGGACCTGGCCGAGCAGCGGTCGGAGGAGATCACGGTCCTCGACGTGCGTCGTCCTGATGAGTGGGCGTCGGGGCACATCAAGGGTGCCGTGCACGTGCCGCTCTATGAGTTGGAGGTGCGCATGGACGAGGTCCCCGACGGCCAGGTCTGGGTGCACTGCGCGTCTGGCTTCCGGGCATCGATCGCCGCGTCGCTGCTCGACCGCGCCGGCCGCGAGGTGGTCGCCATCGACGACGAGTGGGATGCCGCCGCCAAGCTTGGCGGCCTCCCAGTCGTCCAAGACTGACGGCCGGGTCGGTACCCCGTGTCTCTCAGGGCCATGCTGGCCTCACCGCTCGGGTTCCTCATCGGCGTGTCCCTTGGAGCACTTGGGGGAGGAGGGTCGATCCTTGCTGTTCCTGTGCTCGTCTTCGTAGCCGGTCAGTCGCCATCGAGGGCGACGTCGACTTCGTTGGTGGTTGTCGGGGTCGCCGCGCTGATCGGTGCCGTCGGCCACTGGAGGGCCGGCCGGGTCCGGGTAGGCATCGGACTGGTCTTCGGGTTCGTCGGTGTGGCCGGCTCGCTCGCGGGGACCGCGCTGAATCGGCGCCTCGATGGCGATGTGTTGTTGTTGGCGTTCGCCGGGTTGATCCTGGTGGCGGCTTGGCGGATGTTCGCGACCGAGTCGCCGGCTGATGAGGACGCGACGGAGGGCAAGAATCGCACAGAGTCCGGCGAGTGGACGGCGACCGCGGTGATCAAGTTGGCCGTGGCCGGCACCGGGGTTGGCTTCCTCACCGGCCTGTTTGGTGTCGGCGGCGGGTTCGTCATCGTGCCCGTGCTCGCACTCGTCCTCGGTCTACCGATGCCGGTCGCCGTCGGCACTTCGCTCCTCGTGATCGCGGTGAACACGGCAGTGGCGTTGGCCGCCCGCGCCGGCGGCGGTTCGATCGAGTGGGCGACGACCGCCGTCTTCACTGTGGCCGCGGTGCTGGGTGTGGGCGCGGGAAAGCGGATCGCCGATGGGCTGGACGGCCCGACGATGCGCCGAGCCTTCGCCGCGCTGTTGGTGGTCGTTGCGATGTACACGGGCGCCCAAGCGCTTGTCGCCTTGACCTGACGCCCGCTGTTCTGAGCGGTCGCCGCACATCTTCAGTCGTCGTGGACTTCGGTGAAGCGGTCAGCACGAGCCGGTGAGGGCTCCGCGATCCACGCTGGCAACCGGTTGCGCAGCCACGACGGTTTGAGCGTCTCGGGCAGGTCATCGTGCTCCAGCCACACGGGTCGGTACGTGCCCCGAACGGCTCGGCGTTCGGCGGTGAACTCCTCGCCTGTTCCGGTGCCGAACACTCCACCGATCCGCTCACACCACACGTAGGTCTGTAGGTTGACACGACCTTGATGGGGCACGACCACAACCGCGAGGGTCGCATGGGGTTTGATCGCAAGGCCCAGTTCTTCCAGAGCCTCGCGGGCCGCCGCGTCGGCGGGGGTCTCCCCCGACTCCATCCCCCCACCCGGGAGGGTGAAATATCGGTCGCCGTTGCGGACCCTCTCGATCGCGGCCACCCGGCCACCGTCAACTACTACCACCCGAGCGGAGAAGCGGACATTGTCGGGGGGTTGGCCGCCGGGCAGCCCGTCCCACGAGCCGCGGTCGTCCTCAACCCATGGCGCGTTCTCTGGCACGGTGTTGCCGATCGCAGCCACCTGCTCCGCGACGCACCGCGGAAACAGCGGCAGGTTGTGCAGATCGGCGATCGGGATCCACTCGGCGCGGAAGTCCCAGTCTCGGGCGTAGTCGACCTCAGGACCGGTGGTCGTGCCGAGGGTCAGGTCGTCGCAACTGATGAGGAAGTAGTCGTGGTGCCCGCCGTGGATCCCCGCTTGGAGGTACAGGTCGCATGATGTCGCGTGCAGCCCGGTCTCCTCTAGCAACTCGCGACACGCCGCCTCAGCGGGGGTCTCGCCCTCCTCGACGCCACCTCCGGGGATCTGGTACCACCGGTTCTCCCCTGGGCTCTGCAGCCCGACCAGGAGCACGTGGTCGCCGTCGATGACCACCGCCCCGGCCCGCCGGTACACGTATGTCCGCACGCCGCCATCGTACGGAATGCTGGGGGCGTCCCCTCCCTGCCGCGTTGAAGTGGCAGAGGCAGTTCGGCCGACTACGAGGCTTCGCCGAGCGGGCGGGCACCTCCACGCTCTGGGTTTGTGAAGCCTTGCCGCCACATGTGGCGGAATTCCTTCACAGACGTGGCCAACTCAGGGTCAGACGCCTTAGCTGTTGGCGATCTCCTCGACCATGAGGCGGGCTTCCTCGTCGCGGTACTGCACCGGGGGCGACTTCATGAAGTAGGCCGAGGCCCCCATCACGGGGCCGCCGAGGCCCTTGTCCTTGGCCACCTTGGCGCAGCGCACCGCATCGATGATGACCCCGGCGGAGTTTGGGGAGTCGTGCACCTCAAGCTTCATCTCCACCGACAGGGGCACGTCGCCGAAGTTGCGACCCTCGAGGCGGATGAAGGCCCACTTGCGATCGTTCAGCCACGGCACATGGTCGGACGGGCCGATGTGGACATCGCGGTCGCTGATGCCGGCGTCGATCTGGCTGGTCACCGACTGGGTCTTGGAGATCTTCTTCGACTTCAGCCGTGAACGCTCGAGCATGTTCATGAAGTCCATGTTGCCGCCGAAGTTGAGCTGGTAGGTGTGGTCGATGGTGGTGCCACGGTCCTCGAACAGGCGGGCCAAGGTGCGGTGCACGATGGTGGCGCCGACCTGGCTCTTGATGTCGTCGCCCACGATGGGCACGCCCGCGTCGGTGAACTTCTGGGCCCAAACGGGGTCACTGGCGATGAAGACCGGGATGGCGTTGACGAAGGCCACGCCGGTGTCGAGGCAAGCCTGGGCGTAGTGCTTCTGGGCTTCCTCGGATCCGACCGGGAGGTACGACACGAGGACATCGACGTTGGCGTCGCGCAGCGCCTGGGCCACGTCGATGGGCTCGGCTGGGGACTCCTCAGCGACCTGGCGGTAGTACTCGCCGAAGCCGTCGAAGGTGGGGGCCCGGAGCACCGTCACGCCGAGGTGGGGCACGTCGGCGAACTTGATGGTGTTGTTGGGGCCGCTGAAGATCGCTTTGCCGAGGTCGATGCCGACCTTGGTGGCGTCGACATCGAACGCGGTGACGAACTCGACGTCGCTCACGTGGTAGCCCCCGAGCACGACGTGCATGAGGCCCGGGACGCGCTCAGCGGGATCGGCGTCGCGGTAGAACTCGACGCCCTGGACGAGCGAACTGGCGCAGTTGCCGACGCCGGCGATGGCGACGCGGATCTTCTTGTCGGTGGTCATGATGCGGTGGATTCCTCCTGCTGCCGTTCGGCAGCGATCAGGCGATCGAGCCACGAGATGTCGCGCTCGGTGGTCTCGGTGCCGTGTTCCATCAACGATTGGGTGTAGGTGTCGAAGCGGTCGCGGCCGGCCCGGATGGCCCCGCGAGCCTGGGCGAGCTGTTCGACCAGGTGGGCCCGCCGGCGCTCCATCAGCCCGATGCGGGCGGTCCGGGGCAGGTAGCGGGCAAAGGCGAGCTTGAGGTGGAAGATGCGGTCGTCATCAGAGGGCTGGGAGTCGGCCTCGAGCAGCTCGGCGAACAGGGACTGGCCCCGCTCGGTGATGCGATACACCTTGCGGGTGCGACCACTGCGGCGTGGGGCGGTGCGGCGGGCCCGAAATGCCGCCAGCTCGCCACCGAGTGACCCGGTCATGGGAATGGGCGCGCTGGCCTCGCCATCGGATGCGGCGGTGTCGGTGACGATGGCCGCGGCCTTCTCCAGCCGCTTGAGCGCTGGGTAGAGCGAGCCGAAGGAGACTTTCGACAGCATGCCGAGGGTCTCGCTGAGCCGCTTCTTCAGTTCATAGCCGTGGAGATCCTGCTCTTTGAGCAGTCCCAGGATGGCAAGTTCGAGCACCCGGTTGCCTTTGTGTC
Source organism: Acidimicrobiales bacterium (assembly GCA_051002495.1). Taxonomy (GTDB): domain Bacteria; phylum Actinomycetota; class Acidimicrobiia; order Acidimicrobiales; family CADCTF01; genus JBPCMH01. Next base: position 744 of record JBPCMH010000185.1, on the reverse strand, counting down.
GTTTCGATGTATCGGATCGATATATCGAGGTGAACGGTAGCGAGCGAGCCGGGCGGCGTCAAGGCACACCGGAGGGCCACGCGTCGCGGCCCGCAAGATGCCGCCGCCGGGGCCGCTTCGGGACGGCCGCGCGTCGGCCGGGGGGCGGGACCTATCCTGGGAGGGCGATGACGTTCCGGCCGGAAAGCCTGCGGAGTGCGACGGGAGCCCGTCAGGGGGTGGTCGAGTACCGATTGGCTCGCAACTCCATCCTTAAGGAGTTCAAGCGGGGCCGGCTTTCGAGCATCGACATCTGCGACGCCCACCCAGAGCTCATGCGGGCCGCCACCCACGTCGGGAAGCCGACGTCGGAGCGTTGCCCGGTGTGTGAGGAAACTGACGTCGTGCTCGTCACCTATGTGTTCGGGTCCCGCCTGCCCGCCCACGGCCGCTGCATCTCCAAGCCAACCGAACTGGCCAAGTTGCACCGCTCCGGGAAAGACCTGAGCGGCTACATCGTCGAGGTATGCCCCGAGTGCCGCTGGAACCATCTGGCCCGCTCGTTCCCTGTGGGCCGGCAAACCACCTGAGCCCTTCCGTGCCCACCCTGCGGTTGGCGGCCGGCTCCGGCGCGGCGCTGCTCTTACTCACGTCGTCCGGTCACCCGCTGGTCGTCGGCGTCCTGTTGGGCCTGGCCGCCACGAACCTGTTCGCCGGTCTGGCGTCGGCCCTGGCTGGGCTCGCGGCGGCACTGCGATGGGGCAC
>JBPCMH010000184.1:0-3373 GCA_051002495.1 Acidimicrobiales bacterium | reverse complement strand
GGCTACTCTCCGGTGGCTGCGGAAACGTCTTCAGCGGAGTAGGTGGGCTGGAAGCTCTCATTGAAGCCGGTGACAGCTTCCTTGAGCTTGTCGCATTCGGGGAGCGTGCCCTTGGTGCGGATGTGGTCGAGAACCTCGGGGTGGCGGCTGCGCATGTACTCGATTAGGCCCGTTTCGAACCGGCGCACGTCCTCCACCGGGAGATCGTCGAGGAAGCCGCTGGTTCCGGCGTAGATCGAAACCGTCTGCTCTTCGACCGGCATGGGCGAGTTCAGGTTCTGCTTCAGCAGCTCGACCAGGCGGTAGCCCCGGTCGAGGTAGGCCTGCGAAACCGCGTCGAGCTCGGAGCCGAATGTGGCGAAAGCCTCGAGCTCCCGGAACTGGGCGAGCTCGGTACGCATGGATCCGGCCACTGCCTTATACGCCTTGATCTGAGCGGCCGACACCCGGGACACCGAGGTGCCCACGTTGACGGCGGGGCGGACACCGGCGTTGAACAGGTCGGTCTCCAGGAAGATCTGGCCGTCGGTGATCGAGATGACGTTCGTCGGGATGTAGGCAGAGATGTCGCCGGCCTTGGTCTCGATGATGGGCAGGGCGGTGAGGGAGCCGCCGCCGAGCGAATCGTTCAGCTTGGCCGAGCGCTCCAGCAGCCGGCTGTGCAGGTAGAACACGTCGCCGGGGTAGGCCTCACGGCCCGGCGGGCGGCGCAGCAGCAGCGACAGCTGGCGGTAGGCGTTGGCCTGCTTGGACAGGTCGTCGTAGACGATGAGGGCGTGCTCACCGGCCTCCATCCAGTGCTGTCCGATGGCGCAGCCCGCATAGGGGGCGAGGTACTGGAAGGGGGCGTCGTCGGAAGCGGGCGCGATGACGACCACCGTGTACTCCATGGCGCCGTGCTCCTCGAGGGTGGCGACCGTTTGGGCGAGGGTGGAGCCCTTCTGGCCGATGCCCACGTAGATGCACTTCATTCCCGTGCCGCGCTGGTTGAGGATGGTGTCGATCGCCACCTGGGTCTTGCCGGTCTTACGGTCGCCGATGATCAGCTCGCGCTGCCCACGGCCGATCGGGGTCATCGAGTCGATGGCCTTGATACCGGTCTGCATGGGTTCCTCCACCGGCGTACGGCCGGTGATGCCGGGAGCCTGGACCTCCATGCGACGCGTCTGGCTGGTCTGCAAAGGACCCTTGCCGTCCACCGGCTGACCCAGCGCGTTGACGACGCGGCCGAGCAGCCCGTCGCCCACCGGGACCTCGAGAATGCGACCCGATGCCCGCACCGTCTGGCCTTCGGCGATCTCACCGACGTCACCCAGCACGACGCAACCGATCGACTCTTCGTCGAGGTTGAGGGCCAGGCCCACCGCGCCGCTCTCGAACCCGAGCAGCTCGTTGACCGCGCAGTCGGGGAGACCCGACACGCGGGCGATGCCGTCGCCCACCTCGATGATCCGCCCGACCTGGGCGGCCTCCACGTCGGGCTTGAAGTCGGCCAGCTGCTCACGCAGCGCAGCCGTGATGTCAGCAGAGCTGATGGCCAGATCGGTCATTGCTGTGGTCCTTCCTAGAGACTTGCGCGTAGTTGAGTGAGGCGGTGGCGGACGCTGCCGTCTATGACGGTGTCGCCGACACGGGCGACTAGTCCTCCGAGAACTGACGGGTCGACGATGACCTTGACGGAAACCTTCTTGCCGGTGGCCGCGGCGAGCGCCTGGGCCAGGCGCTCCCGCTGGCCGTCGTCGAGGGGCATGGCGCTACGGACCTCGGCGACCTCCTGGCCCCGCTCCGAGGTAGATCGCTCGACCAGCTTGTCGACGACGGCGCCGAGGTCGCGGGCCCGTCCCGCCCCGATGATGAAGGAAACGAGCGAAACGGTGGTGGGATGCGCCCGCTCGTTGAGGAGCTTCTCCACGAGCGCCTGGCGGCTCTCGATCGGCATGCGGGCATCGGTCAAGGCGCTGCGGAGCTCGTCGGAGGACTCGATGGTGCGCGCCACCGTGAACAGCTCGCTCTCCACGGTCTCCAGCGCTTCTTCGGCCCGCGCGATGTCGAAGAGGGCGTTGGCGTAGGCGTCGACGAGATCCTGGTCGCTCATCGGTTCGAACCCACCTCGCTGATGAAGCTTTCGACCAGAGCCTTGTTGGACTCGGCGTCGAGGTTGCGACCGACGACCTTCTCCGCCAGTTCGATGGCCAACGAGGAGACTTCGGCGCGCAGCTCGGTCATGGCACGGCCCTTGGCGGCCTCGATGTCCTCCCGAGCGCGGGTCCGCAGGTCGGCCACCTCTGTCTCGGCCCGGGTCATCAGGTCACGGCGAAGCTGATCCGCCGTCTGGCGGGCCTCCTCGATGATCCGGTTCGACTCGTTGCGGGCGTCGGCCAGCTGGCGGCGGTAGTCGTCCAGCACGGTGTCTGCTTCGGTGCGGGCGCGGGTGGCCTCGTCGAGGTCTCCGCGGATCCGCTCGGCGCGGGCATCCATGGCCTTGGTGATCATGGGGTAGCCCCACTTCGCCATGAGAACGAAGAGGACGAGGAAGGACAGACCTCCCCAGATGATCTCGTTGGTCTCGGAACGGATCGGGTTGGGGGCCTCGACCCCTTCGTGACCCTCAGCCTCGAGGGTGCCAGCTTCGGTTCCCTCCGTGCCGTGATCCTGGCTCTCGTCACCGATTTGAGATTCCTCTTCGGTGATCACGCCGGGGGTGGCCGGGTCGGCTTGGGTTGTGGTGGCCTGAGCCAGGAGGATGGTGCCGTCAGGCTTGACGATCGCCAACATTGTTGGTGCTCCTTCCGGACTAGGCGAAGTTGATGAGAATGAAGACCACGAACCCGATGAGGGCGAGGGCTTCGGTGAAGGCGATTCCCAGGAACATGGTCGTACGGACCATGCCTGCAGCCTCTGGCTGGCGTGCCATGGCGGTGATGGCGTTACCGACCACGAGGCCGATGCCGATGCCGGGGCCGATGGCCGCGGCGCCGTAGCCGATACCTGCGCCGATCGCCGACAGACCGTCGACCAGCTCACCCGCCTGGGTGCCCACCTCGGTGGCCGCCTGGGCCAGGATCTGGACAAGAGCCAGGATCATGAGTGTGTCTCCTTTTTCTTTTCTTTAGTGATCTGCGTGTGAAGCAGGGTTGATGTAGACGGCCGTGAGAATCGTGAAGATGAAGGCCTGGAGCACGGCCACCAGGACTTCGAACATGGTCAGCGCCACCAGCGTCACGAACGTCACGGGGACGATCAGCGCCAGCGGAGTGGCCGACCACACCGCCGCCGTCAGCACCGCGAACGTCACCAAGAGAAGGTGACCGGCGAGCATGTTGGCGAAGAGTCGAACCGCCAGTGAGAACGGGCGGATGAGGAAGGTCGAGAC
>JBPCMH010000183.1:0-6520 GCA_051002495.1 Acidimicrobiales bacterium | reverse complement strand
CGGTCGCGGCGGGCCTGGAGGACTACTACGCCGGTGAGGGCGAATCACCCGGCCGGTGGATGGGCCGAGCCGATCTGGTCGGCGCCATCTTGGGTGCCGATGTGACCGAGGTCGAAGCCTCGCTGCTGCTCGCGGCACGCACCGCGCCGGACGGCACGATGTTGGGTCGGGTGCCATCTCAGAAGTCGGTGAATGCGTTCGATGCGACGTTCTCGGCGCCGAAGTCGGTGTCGGTGCTGTACGCCCTCGGTGACCCCGGTGTCATCGTGGCGGTCACGCAGGCGCAGGACGCGGCGGTCGCGGCTGGGCTCGAGTACCTCGACGCGCACGCCTCGTTCACACGGATGGGTCAGGGCGGTGCGGCGGTGGTCGACTCCGATGGTTTGGTGGCGGTGGCGTATCGGCATCGCACGTCTCGGTCGTTGGATCCGCAGCTGCATGATCACGTGTTGGTGATCAACGGGGTACGCACTCAGGTGGAGGGGAAGTGGCGCACGATCGACGGCCGCCAGTTCTACCGGCAAGCCAAAGCAGCCGGCACCGTCTACCAAGCAGCGCTGCGTTCGGAGCTGATGGCCCGGTTGGGTGTCCGGTTTGGGCCGGTGTCCGAGCATGGGCAGGCCGACATCATCGGCATCGACGCCGACCTGATGGCGACCTGGTCGACACGCTCGGATGACATCGAAGGCGAACTCGTCGAGTGGGTTGCCGACTTCACCGTCCGGGAGGGTCGCGACCCGACCCCGGCCGAGGTCGGCAAGGCCCACAAGACGTTCACGCTCGCGACCCGCGACACGAAACTCCCCGACGCGTCACTGGCCACGGACACGTTGCGGGACCGCTGGACTCACCAAGCCGAAGATCTCGGGGTCGATGTCGACGACATGATCAACTCGGCGTGTTCTCAGGAGGCGCCGATACCGCGGCGGATCGTTGACGTCGACCAGATCATCGCCGACCTCGCCGAGAAGCGGTCGAACTGGACGGACGCCCACCTCACCCAGGCAATCGCATCACACATCGTCGGCGGCTCCGCCGGCGATGTGTTGGACACCGTCGAACAACTCCGCTCGCAGATCTTGGAGTCGGTCGAGGTAGTCGAGCTGGCCCCGGACACGATCGACGGCGCGCAGTTGTGGGCCGGGCAACGCCGGCAATCTGATGGGCGCCCGGTGTGGGTGGCACCGTCGACGGTGCACTACACCACCCGTACGCAGCTTGGGCGGGAGCAGGAGGTCGTCGACTGGGCCACCACCCACACCACCGGGGCGCATCGGGCGATCGTCGCCGGCATCCCCAACAGCTTGGACGCCGGGCAGGCCGCCACCGTGAACGGCCTCACCCAACACCCCACCACCGTCGCGACCGTTGTCGGCCCAGCCGGGTCCGGCAAGACCCGCATGCTGCGCACCGCGGCTGACGCCTGGACCGCGGCGGGGATCGGCGTGTACGGGCTCGCACCGACCGCCCGGGCAGCCGACGAACTCGCCCATGGTGCCGGGATCCGGGCGGACACGATCGACAAGCTGCTCCACGAACACGCCAAACCCGTCGGAGCGGACCCGCGGTATCAGTTGCCGGCCGGCGCGGTGGTCGTCATCGATGAAGCCGCCATGGTCGACACCGCCAAGCTGTGGGCGTACAGCCGGCTCGCAAACGCGAACGGGTGGCGCACCGTCCTGGTCGGCGACCACCAACAACTCGGCTCGGTGAACGCCGGTGGCATGTTCGCAGAACTCGTCCACGACCCCGACGTCGCCGGCCACACCCTCACAGAACTCCACCGGTGCACCGAGTCGTGGGAAGCTGCTGCCTCGCTGCGGTTGCGTGACAGCGATACGACGGTCGTCGACGACTACGACCGTCACGGACGCCTGCACGCCCATCGGGATCTCGACACTGCGATTGGATACGTCGCCCGCCGTGGTGCACGACTCCACATCGACGGTGTCGACGCTCTGATCCTGACTCACACCCGTGATGTCGCGCAACGCTTGAACGCCACGATCGTCGACACGCTCCTCGAACACGGCCACCTCGACGCAGCGACCGGGTTCGACGTCGAGGGGCACACGTTCTATCCCGGTCAACGAGTGATGGCGCGGCGCAACAACCGCCAACTCCGGCCGTCGCTCACCAGTGACGATTTCGTGCGCAACGGGGACCGGTTCACCATCATCGGCCCCCACCAGCTCGAAGGCCTCACCGTCGCCACCGCCGATGGGGAGATCGTGCCGATCCCGGCCAGCTACATCGCCGACGGGCACCTCGAGGTCGCCTACGCCTCCACCATCCACGCCGCCCAAGGCGCCACCGTCGACGAAACCCACACCGTCGGGACCGCGTCGATGGGCGCCGACGCGCTCTACGTTGCGATGACCCGTGGCCGTCACGCCAACCACATCCACCTCGCCCCACCCGCGTTCGACCTCGACCAACAACACGGTCCCCTCACACAACGTGTCGAGCCGTGGACGCCACGACAGGCGTTCGTGGAGATCGCCGGCAACACCCGCATCACCGCCGACACCGCCATCGACCGCCGCCGCCAACTCCGCCACGCCAACATCGACCCCACCGAACTCGAACGGCGCCGCACCGCCACCCGCGATGTCGCCGCCGCAACACGCCCCATCGACATCGACGTCGCCGTCGCCGTCGACCAGACAATCGAACCGAACCACTCCCCCACACCAGCACCGATGGCGGCGTCGACCGACGAGCAACGTCGCAGGCGTCGCCACGAGATCTTCACCACCGTGCGCCCACCACTCGACCTCAACCAGCTCTCAGAGTCGACCCAGGCCTACATCCGATCCAAAGAGATCGGCGAGCTCCTCAGCGGCGACAGCATCGACCACCAGATCGCCGGCGACCTCCAACAAGGCCGACGCATCCCCCTCGTTGCATCCATGTACGTCGACGCCCACCCCGGCCTCATCGACTACCTCGCCAGCCACCACCACCTGTCGATCGCCGACTACATCGCCCACGCCAACAACGAACTCGCACCCCACACCGTCTCCCGGTCCGGCCTCGCCGCCGACCGCCTCCACACACTCGACGTCAACCGAGACGGGCCCGGTCTCGACCTGTGATGACGGACGATCCGAACACCACACCGGTCCAACCGGTCGAGCTGTACGAGGCGCTCGTCGAACGCCTCAACGGCGAACACTTCGAAGTCATCGCCGAGCCGACCGGATGGATCTGCCGACAATGCGACGGCCGGTTCGCTCGCTCCGAACCGACACCGCCGCCACGATGGGCACTCGAGCAGATCGTGAAATCGATCGTCGATGCCGCCGACTACCACCTCCGTGCCGACCACCCCAACATCGTCAATGGGCGCAGCGCTGGCTGAAACCTGCGCCCAACGCAACGCATCGAACCCTGCACTGCGAAAACGGTCCGGCAACGCCCGCTGTAAACCGAAAGCGGGCCCGGGAGGGATCAGAGGCAGACCAGCTCTCGGACCCGGTCGAGGATCTTGTCGGCTCCGGTTCCTACTGCGTTGCGCAGCTTGATGTCGGCGGTGTCTCCGACGTTGAGCACGGACTCGATCACCTCGCCGATCGGCGACGAGACCCGGTACACCCGCATCTCGATACCACCACGGTACAGGCACGTCGACCGGGTAATGCCCGAGTCCCCCGACCCCGCAGTCCCGGGAGATGTTCTTCGCACCTGGCGGCCGAGCCGATCCGCACCGTGGGCATCTCACACCTGCCACGTCTCCAGCGTCACACGCCCTCGTTCTCGTCGACCGCATCAGCGACCTCACCCAGATTCTTGTACTCATCCATCTTCAGTTACGTTCGTTAACGACAACCCGACAAGGCGCAATTCCCCGACGCGAGCAGTGCGCCGACACCATCGGCTCGCTCGAGTTCGGGCAGCGCTGGAGCGCTCGGTGACGCCGACCAGCGCGATCGCCGACGGGTCGAGCGCAGTCCACGGCGCGTCGGCGCCTCGATCTTGCTTGCCGCTGGTCCAGGTGCTCGACTCGCGGGTTCAGGCGCTGGTCGTCCGGTGAGGTCGCCACTGCCGCACGGTCCGGCCGCCGGGACTTCGGCTCGTCACGATCAGCACGGCGACGGCGACGGCGAGGATGGCGAGCCACTGGTGGTGGGCCGTCGCCCAGCCCGGGTCGAGTGGCTGGGGGAACAGGGACACGTCGATCTGCATGGTGGGCAGCAGCGCGGCGACGACGGTGAGGAGGAGCAGCGTGGGGGCAGCGATGATGCCGCCCGTGCGGTCGGCGACGGCGATGGTCGCGATGGCAGCGGCGGCGAGGGCGACCGCGGTGAGGGAGGCGAGCTCGATGGTGAGGTCCCGGACCGGCAGCACCTCTTCCACACCTGGCGTGCTGGCGGCGTACCAGCACACCACCGACCAGGAGGCGGCGACGGCCGCAGCCACGAGGGTGACGCGTGGTGCCCGGCGCAGGAGCAGTGGTGTGGGCGTCGGCGAGACGGTGTCCTCGGTGGGATCGTCGAGGGCAAAGGCGGCGCCGACGGCGAGCGCCACGGCCGACAAGCGCAGTGTCGCCACCAGACCGGCGAGTCCGAGCTCGGGGTTGAGTCGGACGAGGGCGAGCACCGCCAACCCGGCGATGGCTCCACCGGCGATCGGCGCCAGGCGCATGGCTCGGGCCGAGGGCATGACCAGCAGGGCTGCCTGGTGTGGTCGCATCACGGGCAGGCCACGCCGCCGAGGAGCGGATCGTCTACACCGCCGCCGCCGCCGCCGCCGCCTTCGACGCCCGCCGCTCGGAGCGGCTCGGCGCGGGTCGGGAGCACGTCGAGTCCGGCCAGCGCGACCAGGTCGTCGGTCGTCGTCGTCGGGTCCACGAGCTGGTCCCAGTGGTCGTTGACGAAGGCCGTCACCTCGTCGGTGGGGCGGTCGAGGAGCTGGGCGGCGTAGTTGGTGTCGGCCTTGGACCACCTGATGGGGGCGCTCACGCTGAACTGGCCGAAGAGGAGGCGGTACTGAGCGGGCGGACCGAAGGCGTAGGGCTCGGCGGCGATCACGGCGCGCAGCGCGGCGTCGGTTGCCAGCGTGGCGCTGCCCGCAAGCCACAGGGCGACGACGGACCGGGCTTGGCCGCCTGACCAACACGACGCTGTCTCCAGCAAGGAGCCGTCATCGTCCTCGACCTGGTAGTCGCCGGCGGCGAGCGGGAGGCCGACGGCCCACGCCGCGGTGTCGAGGGCGAGCACGAGCTGGGCGCGGCCGAGGCTCGGGCCCCGCCCCCAGCGCATGCCGACGGAGACCGAGCCGTCGTGGGGCTGGGCGACGGGGTGGCCAGCTTCGTCGAAGAGGCGCGCTCGGGTCGAGGGCGAGATGTCAGCGTTGTACACCTCGTAGTCCTCTGGGCGCTGGCGGACCACGAGGCCTCGGTCCGAGAGCGGCGCAGGGGTCCGTTGGAGGACGGGCTCGACGACCGCTGCCCACCGTTCGACCCACCCCCGGTAGGCCGGGAAGGCGCAGTACTCGACGGTGCCCCGGGCCTCGCACGCCAGCGCCTCGCCGCTCGTGACGAGTTCGGCGATCGCCGCCTGTTGTGACGTCGACGGCGGCCGCGTCTGCATCACTCCCGTGACGGCGATCAGCGAGACGATGGCAGCCCCGGCCACCGCCAATCTCGGTGTCGTGCCGTGCCGCCACAGCGCGGCCACGGCGACCAGCCCGGCCACGCCGAGCAGGTACAGCAGGTGCCACCCGGCTGGTCGGATGAACAGCTCCCGGGGCATGGTGCCGATCCCGATCCGCGGTGCGAACCATCGTGGCGTCCCCGACAGGGAGGTTTCGACGGCGGCGAGGGCTACGAGCAGGACCGGCGCGAGCGTGGGCGACGGCGCCCAGCGGGCGGCGAGCACGCCGAGGGCGCCGGCCAGCACGACGATGGCGGGACCGGTCGCCAGCTCGGCGGCGCTCGGCGCCCAGATGCCGCCCAGCGCCACCATGTAGGCAACGGCGGCGACCACGACCAGAGCAGCGACCACCGCTGCCGCCCCGAGCGAGACGAGGTGGCCCCCGGTGCGTGCACTCGGGGAGGCGGGAAGCGATTCGTACAGCTCGGTGGTGTCGTGGCGGCGGGCTCGCAGCACGGCCAGGTTCACCACGAGCAGCGTGGCGCCGGCGAGGGGCAGCAGCCACAGGGCGATGGCGATGTCGTCGCGGTGCAGGACCGGGGCTTGGAGGTACGGCCCCGGCAACGACAGGAGCAAGCTCAGCGCTGCGCCGGCGAGGAACAGGGGGTGGCGGAGCAGGTGGCGGGCTTCGACCCGCCCGAGGGCGAGCACGACCGCGCCCTCCCTACCGCTCGAAGCGGGGTTCAGCGGCGGACCGGTGCGCGAGAGCGAGGTTTCCAGCACGGCGCTCATGCCGCCACCGGCGCAGCCGTGCGGCCGACGAGGGGCAGGTAGCCGTCCTCAACCGTTGGCGTGACCAGCTCGGCGCCGGGTGGCGCACCGCCGATGTTTCGGTAGCGGCCCTCGGCCGTGCGCCACGACAC
>JBPCMH010000182.1:0-6418 GCA_051002495.1 Acidimicrobiales bacterium | reverse complement strand
TCTGCTACATCATGATCGACGACGGGACCAAGGAGAACGGCCGCGGCGACGTCGTCGTCCAGGACATCTCCATGCACCTGCTCGAGGCCATCGAGGCCTCGGAGCACAAGGCGGCGGCTGCCGAACGGCCAACCGCCGACCAGGCCGCCGTCGAACCAACCGCCCTTCCGTAACTGCGCGTTTGTCCGTTTTGCTCGGCGAGACCTTTGAACGGGCTCGTATGAACGGCGTTCTCGGACTCAAGGCGGTGGCCCGCCGCGACGACATTCCGGTCAGTGGGTCATCGGACTCAGAGCGGGTTGAAGGACAACTGAGGAGGCTGCGTGAGCGTCAGAGTTGCCGTCGCCGCGACCTCACGCGCCCGCGCCGTCCGGGAACCGCAGCGTGGCTGACATCACCGCCGCCGCCGAGGTCGATGCCCAGCAGGCCGTCAGGCAGGCCCGGCACCGAACTACGCAACTGAGCCTCGCCCTGTTGGTTGCCGCGTTGGCAATCGTGGTCGGCTGGTTCCCGCTGGTCCCGGCGATCGTTGCGCCATTCCATATCCCCTGGTGGCTGCTCGCCGCCGGGTTCGTGCTGGCAGAGTTGGGCACCTTCGATCTCGAGATCAACCGCGAGTCGCACACGTTCACCTTCAGCGAAGTACCAACCGTGCTCGGACTGCTGTTCGCCGGGCCGGGTGCGCTCGTCGCAGGTCGGCTCGTCGGTGAGGCACTGGTGCTCGTTCTCCGTGACCGGCAGATCTTCGCCAAGCTGATCTTCAACGTCTCGATGTTCGCGGCCGATGCCGCCGTCGCCGTCGTCGTCTTCCATCTCGTCGGCGGAGGCAGAGGGGCCGACCACGCCGTCACCTGGTTGGCTGCCTTCGCTGCGGTTCTCGCCGCCGCGGTCGTCAGCACCGGCAGCGTGACCGCCGCCATGCACTGGCACGGTGCTGCACCAGAGCCACTTCGACTCGCCGCCGTCGGCGGCATCACCGCGGTAGCCAACACCTCGATCGCTCTGGTCGGCGCACTCCTCCTGCTAACCAACCCAGTGGCCATCATCCTTTTCGGTGTTCTTGCCGTGACCGCCTTTGTTTCCTTCCGCATCTACGCGTCGCTGTATCGACGGCACGAGAACTTGCAGATGCTCTATGACTTCACGACCGTCGTCAGCCGCTCGCGCTCGGCCGGCGAGGTCTTGGAAGCGATGCTCGACCACGCCCGCCAACTCATGCGTGCCGAGGTTGCCGAGATCGACCTCGAGGACCCCGAAGATGAACGCAAAGCGATCAGGGTCGCCACCGGGTCACCAGGCAAGGGTGCCCCTGCCTCGGCTCCCGCGGCCATCGCCTCCATTCGGTCGCTGCTGAGCAACGCCGATCCTGTGCTGGTGGTGGGACGAGACGACCAAAGTGAGCACTTGCGCAACCTCGCCGACGACCTCGGGGTGAAGGACTTCGTCGCGGCGCGGGTCACCGACGCTGAACGGCTGGTCGGCATCGTCATCATCGGTAATCGCGTCGGGGAGGTCTCCACGTTCGACGCCGACGACGCGATGCTCTTCGAGACACTCGCGCACCACGCGTCGATCGCATTAGAGAACGGGCACCTGCTCGACCGGCTCAGTGAAGAAGTCAAAGAGCGCGAGCACCAGGCACTGCACGACCCACTGACGGGGCTGCCCAACCGGGTGCTGCTGTACCGCCAGCTCAAGACCACCATCGATCGCCGGGCCAAGAGCCGCGAGCCGATGGCCGCGATGCTGCTCGATCTCGACGGATTCAAGGAGATCAACGACACGCTTGGGCACCACAATGGCGATCTGCTTCTGCAGGACATGGCCCGCCGGCTGGAGCGGGCGCGACCGACCGACGTGACCGTGGCCAGGCTCGGAGGCGACGAGTTCGCCGTGCTCGCCCCCTCGGTGAGCACCCGCGCCGAGGCCATCGCGCTGGCGGAGCGGCTAGCCACCGCCCTCGAGCAGCCCACCTTGCTCGACGGACTGAACGTCGACCTGTCGGGCAGCATTGGGATCGCCATGTGGCCGTTGGATGGGCATGACGCCGGAACCCTGCTCAAGCGGGCGGATGTGGCGATGTATCGAGCAAAGTCAGCTCGCTCTCGCATCGCCGTCTACGAGGAGACCAGCGAGACGGCCAGCCCGAGGCGGGCCACGATTCTCCGTGAACTACGCGCCGCCGTAGACGGTGGAGCACTCACTGTGCACTATCAGCCGCAGGTCTCGACCACGACGGGAGCGCTCAAAGGCGTCGAGGCCCTTTTGCGCTGGGAACATCCGACCCTCGGGCCGGTGCAACCGCACGAGTTCATTCCCGTGGCGGAGCAGGGTGGCCTGATCGGTCCTCTCACGTTCGCGGTGCTCGACCGGGTGCTCGGCGACCAGGCCGCCCTGGCCGCGGCAGGCGTACCGGTTGGGGCTTCGGTGAACCTCACCGAGCGAGCACTCCACGATCCTCGGCTGGTACCCGAGTTGCTTCGCCTCGCCGAAGCCCACGGCGCGGCCCCGGAGTCGATCACGTTCGAGATCAGCGAGACCACCGTCATGACCGATCCCCGTCGAACAATCGCCGTGCTGGAACGGCTGAAGACCACGGGTGCCCGCATCGCGATCGACGAGTTCGGCACGGGCTACTCATCACTGTCGTACCTGAACCGGCTTCGGCTCGACGCGCTCAAGGTCGACCGATCGTTCGTCACGACGATGGGCGTCGACAGCGACGACGCCAGGCTCGTGCGGTCGATCGTTGACCTCGGACGCAACCTGGGCCTCGAGGTGATCGCGGCCGGCGTCGAAGATGATCTCGCGCTGGATCGACTCCGTCGGATGGGGTGTCCGACCGTGCAGGGCTACCACCTGGGTCGGCCCATGCCCCTGACCGACCTGCTCCGCTGGGCGAGATCCGCCGAGCCCGTCAGCGCCGGCCGCTCCGAGTCATCCCCGACCGGCTCCTGACCGTTCGGTAGCCGGTCGACGTTGGCCGACGCAACGGTGGCTCTCAGATCGGCGGGCCGGCCGCCGGCGTCGGTGATCTCGGTTGGCAACACACCATCGGTGCGCAACACGCGGCGCATGGACTTCGGCCGGGGCCACGCGCCTACGACCCAGACCATTGGCGCAGGGTCGACCGGAACGATTCCCATCCCGATCGTCCGGGCGCGTCGACCCCGTAGGCGACCTCCCACACAAAGACGCCGTCCCAGCCATTGGCGTCGGCTGCCACGGCAAGATCGAGTTGAAGCCGCGCCGAACCGCCAGGCAGAACGAAACCTAGTCTCATCGCCATACCGTTCCGGTAGAGCCGAACCGTGACGCGCTACTGGCGAAAGTTTTCGAAGTACCGGCTGGGCGTCGGGCCGCGCTGCCCTTGGTATTTCGAGCCAATCGCAGCAGACCCGTAGGGGTTGTCGGCTGATGTGGTCATCTGCAGGAAGCTGATCTGACCGATCTTCATCCCGGGATACAGGGTGATGGGAAGGTTGGCAACGTTGGACAGCTCAAGGGTCAAGTGACCATCCCATCCGGCGTCGACGAAGCCAGCGGTCGAATGGATAAGGAGGCCGAGCCGACCAAGGCTAGATTTGCCTTCCAGCCGGGCGACCAGATCGTCGGGCAGGGCGACCCGCTCGTGGGTGGAGCCGAGCACAAACTCGCCCGGGTGGAGGATGAAGCCGTCCTTGTCGCCCTCTGGCACCTCGACGAGCTCGGTGAGCTCCTCCTGGTCTTCCTTGACGTCAATCACCCGCATCGTGTGATTGCGGAACACGCGGAAGTAGCGATCGAGGGTGAGATCGACAGACGACGGCTGGATGAACGCCTCATGCAGGGGTTCGATCACGATGCGGCCGGCGCTGAGCTGTTCCCGGATGGTCCGGTCGGAGAGGATCATCGCGGGTGAGGCTACCGCCTCGGAGCACCCCGGGCCCACCTCATGCGCATCGGGATAGGAGCCGGCTCGCCTCCACCGCCGCCCCAAATCCGGAACGAAATAGCTACGATCGGGGTGGGCACGCTCCGGACCACGGCTGTCAGCGTCGGCGACGGCACGACACGATCCGGAGTAGCAATGTCCGAAACCGCAGACGACCTGCAACCTCAGCCCGCGACCATCCCCGCTGAATATGCCGAGTTTGTCGCCATGGCTATCCACGAGCTCCGGGGGCCGGTTGCGGTGGTCCATCGAAGCCGTCGCCCGTCGACCCCGAGGATGTCCCTCGCCTCTTCGACCGCTGCAGCGGCATCGCCCGACCAGGTGTGCGAACCAAAGGACTCGGCTTGGCCATCGCCCGCGACTTGGCTCGCGCCATGGGCGGCGACATTCGTTACGAACATGGCTCGCCCGGATCTCGCTTCATTCTCACCCTGGCCGCAAGCGCCTGACGGGTTCGGCATCCGCCAGCCGTTCGAAGCCGTCGGCATCGCTTTGGTAGGTTGACGGCCTCACGCGGGCGTAGTTCAGAGGCAGAACATCAGCTTCCCAAGCTGAGAACGCGAGTTCGATTCTCGTCGCCCGCTCCAGTTCAATAGGCCCAGGTCAGCGCCAGTTTTTGCCCTCCCCTGGCCTGCGGCGACCGGGGTCAGATTTCGGGTTCGTGCCACATCCGTGCCACTCCGGGAGCGGCGTCGCCTGTGCGGGTCCGGTCGGGACGGTCGGCGTCGTCGTTGACCGCCGCGCGGATGAGGGCGTCGAGGCCGAGGGCGATCGCTACGTCTCGCTCGTGCGACGCGTGCTGGTAGATCAGCGCGGCGCGGGGTGAAGCATGACCGAACCGCTGCATGAGCTCCTTGGTGCTGGCGCCGGTCGAGGCCGCGAGGGTGTTGCCGGTGTGGCGGAGGTCGTGGGGACGGACGCCGGTGATGCCCACCGCTGCGCACGCCCGGCGCCACGCCGTGTAGAAGCTGGCCCGTCGGAAGTGTTGGCCATCGGAGCCGCAAAAGAACAGGCCGTCGCTTCCCTCGGCCGCCCAGCGGTCCAGATGCGCCTCGACCGCGGGCACCACGGCGGGCGGCAGGGCAACAGTGCGACGACCGGCGGCGGTCTTCGGCGGACCCGTCACGATGGTGCCGTCCTTGAGCACCTGGGCCTGCTCCACGACGCGCACGATCCCGCGACCCACGTCGACGTGTTGGCGTCGTAGCCCCTGGCGGCTACGGGAGACCCATGGTCGGCGCTTAAGAAGTACATCGCATCGCGAGAGACGGCCACGACGCCCCCTTCCTCCACTCCTGGTGAAGGAGGCGTCGTCCAACCCGGTTCGTTGACGTCAAGGCGAAGGACTTGGTCGTCACAGATCGAGTGGGCAGTTAAACCAGGTGGCATGGAGACTCACCGGCCGCCGGCAATGATGGAGCCTCCATGCGCGAGGTCTGGAGGCCTGACGAACCATCGACGGTGCAGGCCCTTTCGAGGACCCCGGCGACCGTCGAACAGGACTACGGCATCGAGTTGTAGGGAACTTCGGTCGGCCAGAGCTCGATCCGGATCGTCCCCAGCCGAGAGGCCCACGACACCTTTCGCTCCGCAGTTGGCTTGCTGGTTCGGAGCTGGCCTTGCGAACTGTGTGCCGGCATGAGCCGATCGGAGGCCCGGGGCCACGCCAGCGGAAGCTGTCTGCGGGGTCACCAACTTCGTTTGAAGGATGCCAGCTCGGCGCCGTCGGCGTCATAGGACACGACCCGTTCGAAGCGTGCGTTCAACGGCAGCGGTGCCTGAAAGTAGTTACGGTCAAACTCGGTCGGCAGTATTACTACCTGCGCGGAGGTGTGGGACCCATCCCCGAGAAAGACCCGCACGAATGTCGCATTGCGCCCCACAGGTCCCCAAACTGCGTGGGTCGGCTTGGCCATTTCGGCCGCCTCGAGGGGCAGAGAGTGGCCGCAAGATCCGGCGGAACCTTCAGAGCCGACCGGCAGGTTGTTGCCCGGAGCCGTTGCCGTGAAAAGGTCGCATACGCCTCGCGAGGTCGTCCAAACGTCGAGCCGCCAGGTGCCGCCCTCGGCCGTCGTCCCGGATGCACGCTCTCTGCTGCCCTCCGGCGCGACCAAGGCAGTCACCACACTTGGTCGCCCGTCGTTCGACCCGGCGGGCGCTTCGGGCGTCGTCCCACCCGCAGCGGTGACCGGGCTCGAAGTTGCCGAGCCTTCGCTCGAAGTTGCCGAGCCTTCGCCGTTCAACACTGAGGTCGACCCGGCGACGTCCCCGGTCTCCGGTCGAGTCAACTCTGTCCTCGACCTTTGACAAGAGGTCAAGAGAAGGCAGATCGATACAACTAAGCTTGCGATTAAACCTTGGACGCTGCTCAGGCGGCTTTCTTGATGGCTTGGTAGCGGGTTCTGGGCGGTCGCCGGGTGCCTTTGGTGCGTCCGGGTCCGGGTCGGTTGGATTTCGGTGGACTGGCCGGCGTGCCGACAGTCG
>JBPCMH010000181.1:0-3443 GCA_051002495.1 Acidimicrobiales bacterium | reverse complement strand
CAGCCAGGGTGTGGGGACATGAGCGCGATGGACACCGTCGACCCGGCACGGCGATCGACAGTGGCGATCTCCCGGCCCTCCTGCACCGCTGGCTTGCGACCCCGAAGCCGGTCACCGAGGTAGGCGGCTGCGGTATCGAGGTGCGCGGTGAGCGCCAGGCCCCACAGCGAAGCTGGTCCGTCGCCCGTTGCGTCT
This sequence comes from Acidimicrobiales bacterium, assembly GCA_051002495.1. GTDB lineage: Bacteria > Actinomycetota > Acidimicrobiia > Acidimicrobiales > CADCTF01 > JBPCMH01. The sequence goes on along the minus strand of JBPCMH010000181.1, from coordinate 3,248 downwards.
GCCGGTCCGACCACCTCGAGGATCACCGGCCCCGTCCAAAAGAAGGCCTGCTGGCGAACCACTCCCGAGTCGTCTCGGCCGATGTCACGCACCCGCCGCAGTTCGAGGCCGAGTGCGGCCATGGCGTCGATCGTGCGGGGCAGATCGGGAGTGGCCACCACGACGTGGTCGAGCCCGGTCACTCCGTTGGGGTGGCTAGGCCGCTCGTTCTGGGGCCGAGTCTCGGAGCTTGGCACTATCGGGATCCCGTCGATTGTTGCCACCTCGTCGCTCAAGCCACGAAAACTCCAGGCGACCAGACCTCGGCCTGGCAGGCCGAGCACGATCTGTATCCCGTCTACGTCAGTGGTTGCGCCGTCGATGGCAAAGCCGAGTTCCGCCCACACTGCGGTCGAATCCGCCACGTGGATATCAGTGAGAACCGGCACGTCGCCGCACGCTATCGATCGGGCGCGTAATCCGCTGTGCCGGGGGCGCCGCCTGCGGTAGAACTGCCTCGTGACCGACGGCATCATGATCCGAGAGTTCGCCGCGGGCGAACTGAACGACGCCAACCTCAAGGAGCTGCACCGCCTCCGGGTGGCGATCGACTTGGAGGATTTGCCCGATGACACGCCGGTTCACTTCGACGAGATGGTCGCCGAACTGGCTGGCAAGGACGTCGGATCGCGCAACCGACGGTGGATCGCATGGCAAGGATCGGCGGCCGTCGGGTACGGCTCGTTGAACCTCGACCTACAGGACAACCTGCACCTGGGCTGGTCCTGGGTGTGCGTTGATCCAGGCTTTCGCCGGAGGGGCGTGGCGACCAGCATGCTGCGCGTGATCGCGGCCGCGCTGCAGTCAGAGCAGCGGACCTCGCTCGGTCTCGACTTTCGCCACGGCAGCGAGGGCGCGATCGTCGCCCCACGATTCGGGTTCGAGGAGAAGTCGGTCGAACACCACAACCGCACGACGGTCGGGAAGATCGACGCGGCGATGATCGACAGTTGGGTCGCGCGCTCCACCGAGCGGGCCACCGGCTACGAGCTCCGCTTCTGGGAGTCGCCCACTTTGACCGCCGATCTCGGCGAGTACGCCAGGGTCTTCAATGTGATGAACACCGCTCCTCGCGATGAGCTTGACATGGAGGATCGGCACATGACCTCCGAGTTGATGCACGACCGCGAAGCTCAGTTGCCCATTCGCGGCGTGCAGAAGTGGGTGATGGCCGCGGTGGCCCCGGACGGATCCTTCTCCGGATTCTCGGAGATATTTTTCAGCAACTGGCGCGACGACGTCTGCTACCAGGGCAACACCGGCGTTGATCCTGCCCATCGCAACCTCGGGCTCGGTCGGTGGCTGAAGGCCGCGATGTTTCTGCAGCTTCGGGAGAGGCGGCCTGCGGTGACCAAGATCGACACGTGGAACGCGGGGAGCAACGAACCCATGCTGGCCATCAACCACGCCATGGGTTTCGCGCCGATCAACGTATGGGCCAACGCTCAGGCCGACCTGGCCGTCGTGCGGAGCCAGCTCGAGCGCCGAAACTCATGAGCAAGATTCGGATTGAGCGCTTCGACCCGCCGACTGCCTCCGAGGACGAGCTACGCGCGCTGTTCGACGTGGTGGGGTTCCTCGAAGCGGCTCTGGATGATTCAGGTACGAACCGGTCCCTTGTCCACATGTCCGGCGGGGTACTGGCGGAGCAGGGTGACCGGCCGGCCGAAGCGTTCTTGGCTGGTCTGGGCGCGACCAGGCGGCTGGTTGAGCGGCGGAGCCGGTGCCTCGTTTCTGACATCGACCGCCATATGCTCGAGCAGTGGGTCGAGCGGGCGGCCGAGCGGGCTGGGGCATACTCGCTGTTGGTCTTCACGTCGCCGGTGCCGGAGGAGTACATCAAGGGCTAGGCCGATGGGTCAAGGCGGCCAACGCACTCTGGTTGATAGATGAACGGCTCAATGTCGAGTACATCGACACCTGGAACGCGTTCAGCAACGCGCCGATGCTGGGCATCAACGACGCCATGGGCTTCCGGGTGGTCGGCGCCTACGGCGCCTGGCAGCTCGCCTGAGGGGTCTAGCGGCCAGCGTTGGGCTTCTTGCCGTGGTTCGCCTTGTTTCGGCGAGCCCGAGCCTTCCTCTTTACGGTTTTCTTGGACACGGCGTTGGAGGCTATCGGCGAGCGGTCTGTAGCGTGGAATCCCACGGTGCCCTGGTTGATCCGCGATGGAGAGGTCTTGGCGACGCTCGAGGTGGCTGACGACCGCCGTGCCCGGCGTCGCGGGTTGCTCGGCCGCGACGCCTGCGACGGGGCGATTGTGCTCCGGCCGACGCGGGCGGTGCACACCCTAGGGATGCGGTTTTCGATCGACGTGGCGTACTGCGACCGCGATTTGAACGTGATCTCGACGGTAACAATGCGTCGGTGGCGGATCGGGCGGCCCCGGTTCCGCGCTCGTGCAGTGGTCGAGGCGGAAGCGGGTGCTTTTGATCGTTGGCGCCTGCTGCCAGGCGATGCCCTCGAGATCAAGGGCCCGTGACCGAGCCCGCGGCCGGCCGGCTTCGGCTGGTCGGCACCCCGATTGGCAACCTGGCCGATCTATCGCCTCGGGCGGCCGAGTCGCTCCGCGTCGCCGACCTCATCGCATGCGAGGACACCCGGCGGACGCGGGCGTTGTTGACCGCCCACGGCATTTCCGGGAAGGAGCTGGTTGCCCTGCACGGCCATAACGAGCACGCACAGGCCGAGCGGGTCGTCGCTCGGCTGTTGGGCGGAGCCACGGTCGCACTGGTCTCTGATGCCGGGATGCCGACCGTGAGTGATCCCGGACAGCATCTTGTCGCCGCGGCCAGCGCCGCTGGCGTCGTCGTCGAGGTTGTTCCGGGGCCGTCGGCCGCGCTGGCCGCTCTTGCGATCAGCGGATTGCCGACCGACCGGTTCTGTTTCGAGGGCTTTCTCCCGCGGAAGGGGCGCGACCGCCGCGATCGGCTGGATGTCATGCGCACGGAGGAGCGGACCGCTGTGCTGTTCGAAGCACCCCATCGTCTGAGGGAGACCCTTGCTGATCTGGTGGAAGTGTGCGGGTCGGACCGGCCCATCGCCGTGGCGCGTGAGCTGACCAAGCTGTACGAGGAGACCTGGCGCGGCACCGTCGGTGCCGCGGTCGCACGCTGGACCGACGTCGAGCCGAGGAGAGAGTTTGTCATAGTGGCGGGCGGGGCGGAGCCGGCGGGCCATGCGGAAAAGGGAGCACTCGAGGCGGCGCT
>JBPCMH010000180.1:0-9479 GCA_051002495.1 Acidimicrobiales bacterium | reverse complement strand
AGTACGGCTTCAACGTCGAGACCGCCGGTGACCATCCGGTGTGGCATAAGTCGGAGCAGGACGTGTTCCCCGGCCAGCATGCCGACGGGGAGAAGGAGTCGTGACGAGACTGCAGCGCTGTTCGATGAGCAGCGTAGAGCCCGTGGCTCGACAACCTCACCCGCCCGTATCCGCGCGACGTCGAGTTCGCCACCATGTCCTAGTCGACTGGTTCAACCACCGTCGTCTCCACGGCGAGATCACCAGCGACGCCACCTACACCACCCCGGCCGAGTTCGAGTCCGCCTACTACCGTCGCAACCCGACAGCCCTCGAAGCTGTCACCCAATAGCCCGAGCCTCTACCGAACCCGGGGCGGTTCACTGCCCCAACATCCGCTTCAAGTGTCGAGTGACAATCGGCGTCGTCAACCGCGTCCGCAAGCGTCGTTCGGCGCGCACACGGATCTGCACGTGCGTCGCGTCCTTGTCGGCGACGGGGGTGAGTTCCCAGGTGAAGTCGGCTTGCCAGAATGCGAGCGTCAATCGACCGTGAAGTACGTGAAGGGCTTGGCGTCGAGCACCTCATGATCGATCGCCCCCTTGCCGTGGAGCGGATTCGAACTCGCGACCCTCACCTTGGCAACGTCCGAGGCCCGCACCCTGCGAGTCAAAGTTCGCCGCGATCATCCGATACGTGCCGCTGAAGGACAGGCTGGCGCCACCGCACGACCGTGGGTGGGGAAAGTCAGTGAAGAGGCGCTACCTCGCGAACATTGCCGACGGTGCAAGCCCGCAACCAGGGCAAACGCGGGCGCTCTGGGCGGCCTGACGACGTCGCCCACCGCATACCTGGCGATCGTGGCACCTCGATCTCGTCGACGCGCCGCGCGTTCTGGGGCACCGGTCGGTGCCGGTCAGCAGAGGATGTCACGCCGATTCCGTGACAGCACTGCGAGGACAGCGCCATCAAGGGCGTGGGTGCGATGCACGCGCACCTGGGACCTCATCAGAGTGTCGAGCGCACGGAGGTGACGGGATGTCTGGTCCAACAGCGCCGCTCGCGCATCCGTCGCGGTACGGTGCGTCGTGGCCGAAGTGGTGGTTGATTGGATGAAGTGGCCCGCTGACCCGTACCGGACGACACCGATGCATCGGCTGGGCACTGATGCGTATGGCACTTGGCTCTTTGCCCCGCGTGGAGCGGCCGCCTCGTACTCACAGACCGGACCAGCGCCGCTGCCGGTCAACTTCCTCACGCTCGTCCCGAGCACCACCGGATGGATCGCGACTTGGATGTGGGGTGATCCCGCGATCGACATCGACGTCTACGTCGATGTCATCGACTTCCCGAATTGGGTGTCGGAGACGGAGTTGCGGGTCATCGACCTCGACCTCGACGTGATCCGTCGCCGGAGCGGACAGGTGGTTCTCGGTGATGAGGACGAGTTCGTCGAGAACATCTCGGCTCGGCGCTACCCCGCCGACGTCGCCGAGAGGGCCCGGGCCACCGCCGCCGAACTGGTCGAGGCGGTAGCGCAACGGCGGTCTCCCTTTGGCGATGAGTCTTTGCGGTGGCGGGACATAGCGTCATCGCACAGCGACTTCCGAAGGTAGGGGCCCCATCGGGCTGCCTCATCGCGCGCCGGGACCGAGTGACGAGGAGCATCCCCGAGGTGCCGTTTGGGGGGCACAACTGGCGCAACCACGCGGCCGTGGGTGGGGAGGAGCGGTGACGAGGGACTACCCCGAGAACGGTACCGACGGTGCAAGCCCTTGAGCAGGGAGGACGCTCCTCGCCACGCGGCATGACGTCGTTGATCACCGGCAAGTCCGGCGTTGGTGACACTCCCCACAGCGATGACGGTGCAATGGCCGGCCGCGTGAGAACCTTGTCGCCGTGGCAGATTCGTTCGCGATCCGATTCTCCGCCATGCGGGTCATACGAGGACCGCTCACCTGGGGTCTGGATCCGTCTGGTGACATTCTCGACGGCTGGGGCCTTGGGGATACGCCAGATGGTCTCGAGCGCTTCATCGACATCGTCCTTCCGGTGGCAGCCGAGACGGTTGGTCTGATCAAGCCTCAAGCAGCGTTCTATGAGCGACACGGCTGGCGAGGGATCCGAGCCCTGACCCGGTTGATTGACGAGGCACGCAGTGCCGGCCTGCTGATCGTGCTGGACGCCAAGCGAGGTGATGTCGGCTCGACGAACGTGGCCTATGCCGAGGCCTATCTCGGGCCTGATGCTCCAATGAGGGCGGACGCGCTCACCGTGCATCCGTACCTGGGCGTCGACGCGATGGAGCCGTTCGTCAACCGAGCCGCGGAGTCGGGTTCCTGTCTGCTCGTCGTGACTCGGTCTTCGAACATGGAGGGCCGCTCCGTTCAGGCGTCGGTCGACAGCGAGGGCCGCTCGGTGGAGCAAGCGCTGCTCGACAGGATCGGCGAGCTCAATGCCGGGCTGGCTCCGGGCGCGATCGGACCGGTTGGCGCGGTCATTGGACCAACGCACATGGATCCCCGCCTGGACTTGGCTGCGCCGAACGCCCTCTACCTAGCGCCGGGCATCGGTCGGCAAGGAGCCAGCCCTGACGATGTCGCCCGCGTCTTCAACTCGTGTCCGGATCGAGTGTTCCCAAGCGCCTCGCGCTCGCTCCTCGCCAGCCCCGACCCGGGTCGTTTGCGGGCCGACGCAAGTGAGTTGGCAGCCGAGTTCCACCGGGTTCTCGGCCGCTGACCCCTCCGGGCCCCACCCGCCTCCGCCTCGGTGGTGCGGGGAGATGTCGACCCGCTGTGACACCCCCCAACGAGGTTCCTGAAGGACATTCGAGAGAACCACACCCGTCAGTTCGATTGGTCCGCGAAGTAGCTGTACTCGTGGACGGTTCGAAATCCTGCCTTGGCGTAAAGCGCTAGCGCGGTGTCGTTGTCAGCCATGACCAAGTGCCTCGGCGATCTCGGTTGGCTTCTCACCGGCAAGCTGACGACGGACCGCTTCCTTGCGCAGCTCTTCTTCGGACACCAGGTCTCCTCACTCGTTCGGACAGAACGAACAAGCAGAACCGGAACGATGTCCCTGCGGAAATCAACCTCAGCGAGCGGAACGATGTCTTGACGGTTCAAGCGGAACGATGTCATGGCGGCTCTCACCTACGGTCGCCATGCAATGGAGCCCCTCCAAAGAGAGGGGAAGCAGTTGGAGGACGTGAAAATAACCGTCGGCAAGGTCGTTGTCGCCGCAATGGAGCCCCTCCAAAGAGAGGGGAAGCAGATGTCCCAGATGGCGGCGGCGATCTCGATGACGAAGCCGCAATGGAGCCCCTCCAAAGAGAGGGGAAGCAGCAGAAGGGCGGCAAGGACATAGAGCTGGTCGCCAAGGTGCCGCAATGGAGCCCCTCCAAAGAGAGGGGAAGCAGACAACTGCGCCAAGATCTTGCCCCGGCCCGTACTGACGCAATGGAGCCCATCCCAAGAGAGGGGAAGCAGTTGTCGGAGGGCATGCAGGGTTCCGCGCTGAACGCAGGGCCGCAATGGAGCCCCTCCAAAGAGAGGGGAAGCAGTCCTCCGAGGGTGGCTGTGGGTTGTCGAGCATCAGATAGCCGCAATGGAGCCCCTCCAAAGGGAGGGGAGGAAGCAGCCGACGAGCCGTCGGTCGGGCTCCGGCCCAGCGAGCCGCAATGGAGCCCCTCCAAAGAGAGGGGAAGCAGTGCAATGGGTCGAGGTCGAGTCGCAGAACCGAGACCGCCGCAATGGAGCCCCTCCAAAGTGGCGTGTGCCCCTGATCGTGGACTCGGCGTGCGAGAGTCAGGCGGCGGTTAGGTGTCGTTGTCGCTCGAACTCGACCGGTGAGATGTTGCCGAGCGAAGAATGGCGGCGTCGGCGATTGTAGAACGCCTCGATCCAGTCGACCATCGCCATCGACAACTCAAGTCGAGTGGTCCAGTGCTGCCGGTTCAGCAGTTCGATCTGCATCGTTCCCCAGAACGATTCGATCACGGCATTGTCGAACGCGTCACCGACACTGCCGATCGACTGGACGAGACCAGACGAACGGACCTTTTGGCTGAAGGTCCACGACGTGAATTGCGGACCGTGATCGGTGTGGATCAGCCGGCCGTCGCCACGATGCTCGATCGCCATCCCGAGAGCCGAGTTCACCATGGCAGTCGTGGCGCGTTTGTCGACCGACCAGCCAACGATCCGTCTCGACCACGCGTCCAGCACTGCGCAGCAGTAGACCTTGCCTTCCGTCGTTGGATGCTCGGTGATGTCGGTCATCCACAACTGGTTCGGGCCGTCCCGCTCAAAGACCCGGTTCACCAGGTCGCTGCTCGTGTAGCGGTTCGAGTCCGATCGTTTGTAGCGGCGACGGGCCGGCAGGCCAGCAATACCCTGCTCACGCATGATGGCCCGCACCAGCTTCAGGTTGACGACCTGTCCATGCGCGTCGCCAAGCTCGGCACGCACACGGCGAGCGCCGTAAGTCCGGCGGGACTCCTCCCAGATCTGGGTCACCATGTCGGTGAGCCACGCCCGTCGAAGCTGTCGTGGTGTGGGGGGCTTGTTGCGCCACTGGAAGAAACCTGACGGAGCGACCCGCAGCAGTCGACAGGCCGCCTTGCAGTTATGCCCCTCGACGGCGAGTTGGGCGATGATCGGATACAGCGCTTTTGGGCGCACCACCCGCCCGTCGTCGAACAGCTCGCTGGCTCGCTTCGCGGCAGCGAGCTCGGTTTCGAGTTCGGCGATCCGCATCCGGGCTGCTTGAAGCTCGGCCGACTCTGTCGTGGTCCGGCCGGGCCGAGCTCCGCGGTCGATGTCGTCCTGGGCCCTCCACCGGTGGATGGTGGCCTCGCTCACCTCGAGGTGCTCAGCCAGCTCGGATGCAAGCTTCCCGGCGCGGACTTGTTCGAGCACCATCGCTCGGTACTCCGGCGAATACGAGAACGGCATGTGGTTCCTCCTTCAAGAGGCCACTCTCCCAAACCGGGTCCAACAACCGGGGGACACGCCAACTGGACCACTCAACGGGGACCCCTCAGAGGAACTTCCTCGTTTGCCGTCGAAGTACGAGCGATGGCAATCTTCCGAAGGCGCAAGCAAGAGAAGTCGAACATTGGGATAGTCCCGTTAGCCATCGCGGTATTGACTGTTCTCGCGCTCGCTCCGGCACCTGTGAGCGCTGATGAGCACCAGGAACACCCGGTGTACTGCAGTCTCAATGCGCTAACCCCGGAGTGCGCACAGGAACTGGTGTCTGGTGTGGTCCAACTACCGGGGCACCTCGTTCAGCCTCCGAGCGCGGACGACAGCACCCCGGTATGCTACCCGAGCACCACTAAATCAGAGCGCCCCGGCGGCTTGATTCAGCTATTCGATCCGAGGAGCGCCCGAGGACACACGCAGTTGATTTGCGATCACGTCAACACCAACATCTCTGTGTCCGTAACCTTGACCGGCGAAAATGGGACGGTCACTTGGCCAGGGGGCATAACGACACCGGGAGGAAGCGCAGGCGCGCGACACGCTGCTTGGGCATGCGCAACCTCGATCTGGTGTGGTACGTCCACTGAGGAACTTGAGGTGCGGGGCGTTTATCCCTATTACAAAGCCACCGGCGTTGCGCAAACTGTGGACCCGACGCTCGGGCCGTACGTGACTACGAGTTCTTGACTGTCCGATCCCAAGCCCGACACTGGCGCCTAAAGGCAGTTGCCCTAACGACCGCCGCATTGTTGCTGCTAGTTGGAGGCTGCGCTATATCGGCAGACCGCAGTGGCTCCAGTCAGGCCGGCGGTGCGAGCACGACCGCCGCATCGGACGATGGCGAAGCCGGTTCGGCCTCACCAGGTGGGACCGGTGACCGCCCTAATGAGGCCTCGACATCGTCGAGGTCCGACGATGTCGAGGCATACGCTCGCCGCCAAGGAGACAGCGAGGATCACCCGCGCTTCTGCTCAGCCGCGCCGAAAGACGTGAGTTGTGCCGTCACCGAAGATGTGGTGTCGTAATGGGGAAACCGTCCTCTCTTCGACAGCGCCGCTTGGAATCGGACATGGCTGCTCAAGGGAGACCATGCTACGCAGGCCCGCCAAGGGGACTCCGTCGTATCGATTCTCTTCGAGGGCGAACCACCTCCGACGATCGAGAAGGCGCTCAGCCTGTCTTATCCGGTCGTCCAGCAGACGATCGTCACCGATCGTGGTCCCGACGGCCGGCGGCACGCTGACATAGAGGAAGATAGGGACAGTACCGACGGCTCGACAAAGCAGTGGATCGTGCTCGGCGGGCGCCGGATGTTACATCTGCGGACTCCGGATTTCGACCAGTTGCAGTTTGTTGAGCGTGCTCAGGGCGATCTCGGCACCTACGTCGAGCTCACGCTTAAGCGCGAACGATTCGAAACTCTCAGGATGGTGGCCGGGTCACTCGTGCTGGTGCGCTGACTGGGCCTACGCTCCTGATGGGCGTCGCCTCACGGACCGACACAAGATAACTCGCGAGAGCGCGTTCGGCTCCGCCATGGTGCAGCGGTACCACCCGATCACGGACGAGACGATCTCGGTGGCTTTTGCGCCCTGCTCATGTCCACCAGGAGCCTTCGCCTGCAGACAGCGTGGCACTTCCTGCGGCCCGAACTCGACGTGCCATCGAAACTCGCCAAGGGTGAGCCCATGTCGCGGATGAGGCTCGGCCAAACCTTGCATTTGCATGGCGCGCCGACAGCCCAACCCGCGACAGCGACGTACCGGGTTCAGCGGCGACGGACTCCGCGTCACCAAAACAGTGTCGACGCCGCCTGAATACTGAGCACTTCTCGCCGGGGTGGTTTCCAGTCATCGTCGCAACACGGACGGATTCGATGAAGTTAGTAGCGAGGTAAATAGCGCGGTCGGAGTGCGGTCGCCGAGCACGCGTCGAGGTCGCCCGTTGAGTTCGTTCTCGACGGCGAGCAGGTGCGCGGCTGAGTGCACGCGAAGGTCCGTGCCTTTCAGGAAATAGTCGCGGAGCAGGCCGTTCGTGTTCTCGTTCGAGCCGCGCTGCCAGGGCGAGCGAGAGTCGCAGCAGTAGACCGGAATGCCGAGCGTCTCGGTGATCGTGAGGTTGAGGGGTCCCCCTCTCTCCTATGTCAAGCGGCCAGAGATGCGGCTCGAGTTGGCCCCTCCTGGCTTGCTTCGATTCGAGGTCGGCGACCATTGCCCGGAAGACGACGTCGGAGAGTCGGCGCTTGAGAGCACGGACCGCCCCTTTACCTGAGTCGCCAGCTGCGGTGCGACGCTCGATGAAGGCGATCGCGTCAGGGTGGTAGCGGGCCTGGGTCAGCGCGATGCGGTGAATGGCAGCGTTGAGTTGGCGGTTGCCGGACCGGCTGAGTCGGTGGCGCTCGCGGTTCCCGGACCACACAGGAAGCGGAGCTGTTCCGTTGTGTCGAGCGAAGGCGTTCTTCGATTTGAAGCGGCCGATGCCGGCGACCTCTGCGATGAACTTGGCCGCCGACAGAGCAGCGACTCCAGGAATCTCTCGCAGATGGGTGGAGGATGTCAGCAACGGCTGAATACTGACCCCCTATCGCCACTCGAATTCTGACCCCCCTTCCTTCCGGTCCACCACTCAAGGTGTGGATCAACGAACCCTGTGCCCATCTGCGGCCAGGGAGGAAGGACGTGTTGAACGTGGAGGACTGGGCTGAGATCCGTCGGCTGCACAAGGCCGAGGGACTGTCAATCAAAGAGATTGTTCGGCGAACGGGCATCGCCCGCAACACCGTGCGGACGGCACTGCGCTCGGATGCACCGCCGAACTACCAACGCCAAGGACCGGGTTCGGCGATCGACGCGTTCGAGCCGGCCATTCGGGCCCTGCTGTCGGACTTCCCGCGGATGGCATCGACAGTGATCGCCGAGCGCATCGGGTGGGCGGCGGGTCGGACGGTGTTGCAGGAACGCGTGGCCGAGCTGCGCCCGATCTACTTGCCCGCTGATCCGTGCCAACGCACCGAGTATCGCCCTGGCGAGCTGGCCCAGTGGGACCTGTGGTTCCCAGCGGTGAAGATCCCCCTCGGCCAAGGCCAGGCCGCGGTGCTGCCGGTCATCGTCGGGGTGTCGGGCTATTCGCGCACGATCACGGCCCGGATGATCCCGAGCCGCGAGGCCCATGACATCTTGTTGGGCCACCTCGCCTGCCTGCTCGACTTGGGGGCCGTGCCCCGCAGCGGCGTCTATGACAACGAAGCCGCGCTCGTCAGTCGCCACAACGGGCGGCCGAACCTGACCGCGCCGTTCCAGGCCTTCCGCGGCACGCTGGGGATGGGGGTGATCGTGTGCAAGCCCGGTGACCCCGAGGCCAAGGGCTTGGTCGAGCGGGCCAACCTCTATCTCGAGACCAGCTTCCTGCCTGGCCGGACGTTCTCCTCGCCCCAGGACTTCAACGCCCAGCTGGCGGTGTGGCTGCGCCGGGCCAACAACCGGATGCATTCCACCCTTCGGGCCAGGCCGACCGATCGCATGGTGGAGGACCGCGCCGCCATGATGGCCCTGGCGCCGGTTCTGCCCGATCCTGCCTGGCGCGAGACCAAGCGCCTCGGTCGCGACCACTGGGTGCGCGTCGGCACCTGCGACTACTCGGTGCATCCCCGCGCCATCGGCCGGCGCGTCGACATCCGCATGGACCTCGAGGTGGTGGTCACCTGCGCTGGCGAGGAGGTGGCCCGCCATCCGCGGTCGTGGGCCAAGCACCGCACCCTCACCGACCCAGCGCATGAGTCGGCCCGCAAGGTGATGCGCACCTTCGCGGCCGCGGCAGCGGCCGCCGATGCCGACGAAGACGTCGCGGTGCGCGACCTGTCGGTCTATGACCGCGCCACCGGGGTGGCGTGATGGCCGCTCGCGCCACGGTCAGACCCAAGAGCGACATCGCCTACCTGTGTCGCGCGCTCAAAGCGCCGTCGCTGGCGGCCGCGGTCGAGCGAATGGCCGAGCGGGCTCGGGCGGACAACTGGAGTCACGAGGAGTTCCTGGCCGCCTGTCTCGAGCGCGAGGTGGCGTCGCGCCAGGACCACGGCGGTGAGAACCGCATCCGCGCGGCGCGCTTCCCATCCCGCAAAGGGCTCGAGGACTTCGACTTCGATCACCAGCGCTCCCTCAAGCGCGACGTCATCGCCCATCTCGGGGCGCTGGACTTTGTCGACGCCAAGGACAACGTCGTATTCCTCGGCCCGCCCGGAACCGGCAAGACCCATCTGGCCACCGCTCTCGGCATCCGCGCCTGTCAGGCTGGCCATCGCGTCGCCTTCGCCACCGCCGCGGAATGGGTGGCACGCCTCGGTGAAGCCCACAGTCAAGGCCGGCTCCAGGCCGAGCTGACGCGCCTCGGGCGCGTGCCTTTACTCATCGTGGACCTATGCCGACTCCGCGACTATGCCGACACGCGGGCGCCGCCTTCTCGCCGGCCTGATGATGGCGGGCTTCTCGCTTCGGCGGGCGCCGAAGGGGTCGGCAT
>JBPCMH010000179.1:0-3138 GCA_051002495.1 Acidimicrobiales bacterium | reverse complement strand
GAACTGTGCCGCCAAGTCCGTGCTGGCCGAGCTGATGGACGCGCGCCGATCGGATCCCGCCTCCGCGATCCAGCGCATCGCCAAGGTGAGCTGCTCAGAGTCCTCGGTCCCAACCACACGCCCGTTGTAGCCATCCAGGACAAGCCGGGTGGAGGCACCGCAAACGTCGGTGCAGATCACCGCCATACCTGAGGCCGTCGCCTCGTGGACGACCACCCCCCACGGCTCGAAGCGGCTCGGCAGGACTAGGCAGCCCGCGCCGGCCATCAGGGCGGGTAGCGACGACGGAGCCATGAAGCCGAGCATCTCGACACCGGCGAGTCGCTCGAGAGCGGGCGCCATGGGGCCCGTACCGACTACGCGGAGCGGCCACGGCTCCACAGCCCTGTCGTAGTAGGCGCGGTAAGCGCTCGCGAGGACGTCGACACCTTTGGACCCCACCAGACGTCCGATGAACAGGAACCCGTCGCGGGGTGGCACCTGTGGCCCGGTGAAGAAGGACTCTTCGCAGCTGTAGACGCCGGACAGGATCTCCCGCGGGCGAAAGCCGAGATGGCGAGCGAAGACCGCCTGTCGCTCACCTGGGACGAAGGCAGCGTCGTAGGCCGGAGCGATGATCGCGCGCCTGGCCAACCGACCGCCCCACTGCTTCGGCGTGCCCATCCACTGGTTGTCCATCATCACGATCCGAAGGGCTCGGCCTCTCCACCGCCTTGCGGATCGCCGATAGGCACCCACGTTCCATGAGCACACGAACAGGATCTCGGGTTCGAACTCCTCCAGCTCTCGCGCCACGACGTCGTCGTCGACAGACTCCTTCCAGGTCCGAACGTCCAGACCGTCGGTGAGGCTGGCGTCGTCGAACGGCGCATCGGGCGTGGCCTCCCGATGCAATATCCGAACCTCTGCACCCTCGGCGGTGAGAGCCCGAAAGCAGCTAGCCGTGTGACCCGACATCTGTTTCCAGAGGGCGTAGACCCGCGTCATCCCGCTGCCGCCACCTCGTCCACCGCGCTGAAGAGGTGGTCATGGTGCGACCAAGTGGCGGCCCGCACATAGCCATGACCGAGAGCGGCAAGCACCGCATCGGGCTGCACGGTCTCGATGAGCAGGTGTTGCGGACGGTGTCGGTTGAGATCGAGACCAGAGAGCACCTCGAGCTCGTATCCCTCCACGTCGAGCGAGACGAGGTCGATCGCGGCGCTGATCCCCGCCGCGTCGATGATCGCAGACAGCGGTGCGGTGGGCACGAGCAAGGTCTTGGTCTGACCACCGGGGGCGCCGCCCGTCACGCTACCGAACAGGTCAGAGGGGATCAGATGGCAGATTCCCCAGGTTGGAGCGGCCGCCGCGCACATGACGAGCGCCTGAGGACGATTGCGACGACACTCGGCGGCCAGCTCGGGGTCGGCCTCGATGAGGAGCCCGCTCCAACCGTGGAGGCTCTCGAGGGCCAGCGTGTTGCTCTGCTGCAGCCCGTCGTTGGCACCCAGCTCGATGAAGGTACCACCGGTAGCGCCTTCGAAGAGCTCAACGAGGCGACGGTCGAGGGCGTTCAGGGACGCCCACGTGTACCGATCGATGCCTGCCGCCCGAGCGGCGCGCCATCGCCAGCGCTTCACGAGCCGCCGCGACCGACGGGACACGACGGCGTGACTCGGCATCGGTCGGCGAGGCTACTCGCTGGTCAGTAGCGTGGAGCGGTGGTCGGTGTCGGCGGGAGGGGGAAATGCGACCTACCGGCGGCGACCGACGATGTTGCCACCGTACCCAGGTCCCGACTGCGCTTCAGACTCGGCGTCGCGGTGGTCGATCAGGGTGTGTCTGCATCGACCAACATCCTCATCACGGTGGTCGCCGCTCGCACCGTGGGACTCGAGGACTTCGGGGTCTTCGGCGTGCTGTACCTCCTCTACCTGACGGTCATCGGTGCAGTGCGCGCTCTCGTCGGAGAGCCGGCGCTCGTGCGGGTGCCACACCCAGACGGCTGGCGCCGGGACGTCTTCGCCAGTGCCCTGGCCCTCTCGATGCCAGCGGCCGTTGGCCTCGCAGCCGGTGCAACGCTACTCCACGCGAACCTGGCTGCCCTGGTTCTGGCCGCCCTGCTTCCGGCGATGGCAATGCAGGACGTCGGCCGCTACGTCGGGTTCGCGACACGTCGGCCTGAGGATGCCCTGCGCCTCGACGTCACCTGGGGTGCCGCCCAAGTGGTTGCCCTGCTGGCGCTGGGATGGACCGGCCGCCTGACGCTGGTCTCCATCGTTGCTGCCTGGGCAGGGGCGGCCAGCCTCGGCGGCGTCCAGGCGCTTTGGCTGAACGATCGGGTGCTGCCGATGCCGACGTTGCGTTGGATCCGAGCCTCATGGGAGTACTCGTGGCGCTACCTCGCCACCTTCTTCATGACGGCCGGCATCGTGCAGTTCACGGGTCTCATGCTCGGCGCAGTATCCGGCGCTACGGCGGTCGGCGCCGTGCGCGCCAGCCAGGTGCTCTTCGGGCCCCTCAACGTGCTGTTCGCGGGTGCGATCGCGGTGGTCGTCCCCGAAGCGGCTCGGACCGATGCTCGATCGGCCGGCACCCGGCGGCGTCTTGTCAGCATCTCGGCGAGCCTTGTTGTCGCGGCGGCGGCAGTCATGGCCATCGGGCTGACTCTTCCCGATCGAGCCGGGCGGTTCGTCCTAGGTGAGACCTGGCCGGCCGCTCGTGAGCTCATCGTCCCCGTGGGGCTCGTGGCGCTGTTCGGTGCGGTGATCGCGGGAGCCGACATCGGCCTTCGGGCGGCCCGGGCCGTCCGCGGGAGGCTCGCCGTGCAGCTCCGGCTGACACCACTTCAGCTT
Source organism: Acidimicrobiales bacterium (assembly GCA_051002495.1). Classification (GTDB taxonomy): domain Bacteria; phylum Actinomycetota; class Acidimicrobiia; order Acidimicrobiales; family CADCTF01; genus JBPCMH01. The sequence goes on along the minus strand of JBPCMH010000179.1, from coordinate 301 downwards.
CTAGTGCCGATCGGGGGTGCAGTGTTGGGGGACGCGGCTGGCTACTCTTGGGGCCTGGCCGCGGTCACGGCGGTCGCCGCTGCCCTCTGGTGGCGTGCTTTCGGCCGGCTAGGGCCATCGGAAGCCGACCCGTGATCCGGCGCCTCGGGTCCGCGGCTCTGATCGCAGCGGCCTTCGTGTCACCGCTCGACTCCCTGAGGGTCGGTCCACTAGGTGGGGTCGCAGACCTGTTGTTTCTCGTGGCGGCGAGCCTGCTGCTCCTGCGCTTTCTAGTCACGCGCCGGACCATACGGGTTGGTCC
>JBPCMH010000178.1:0-3241 GCA_051002495.1 Acidimicrobiales bacterium | reverse complement strand
GCGTCGAGGTCCTCCATCTGCAGCGCCCGGACGAGGAGTCGCTCGGTCGTGATCGGAACGAGCCTCACTGCGCCGTCGGGGTCGGGGTCAGACGGCGCATCGGCAGCGAGAGTAGGCGCGTGCCCCTTCGCGAGCTTGAGTCGACCTTGTGGCCGACCTGATCTGGAGGTCGCGCGCGCACCGATCGACAGTGATGATCCACTGCATGGACTTCATCGGCTGATAGCCATCGGGCAGGGCTTCACTCACCTGGTCTGACCCGCCGATCCGGAAGCTGTCAAGGCCTTTGAGACAACTGCTTACGATTTCTTCTGTGCGTCGTTGGTGATGGTGGGCTTGTTGATCCAGGCTGCGGTGGGCAGTTTGGGCGGGTGTGGTCGGCGGTTCCCGAAGCGGCACGGGTTGGCGGCGTAGGCGGCGTCGAGGGTCTCTGCCCGCTTGGCACGAATTTCGGTGGCGGTGCCGTAGTGGACCGACGCCGGGGTGTGTAGTCCGATTCCCGAATGGCGGTGGTGGTGGTTGTAGTGCTCGAAGAACGTTTCGCAGAACGCTCGGGCGTCGGCGATCGACCCGAACCTTTCCGGGAACTCCGGGCAGTATTTGAGCGTCTTGTTGACCGCTTCGCTGAAAGGGTTGTCGTTACTGACGTGGGGGCGGCTGTGGGTTCGTGCGATGCCGAGGTCGGTGAGGAGTTCGGCGACGCCTTTGGAGGTCATCGAGGTGCCCCGATCGGCGTGGATGTTCAACGAGCCTCTGGCGACGCCTTGGGTGGAGACGGCTTGGGCGATGAACTCTTCGGCCAGCTCGGCGGTCTCGGTGGTGGCGACCATCCAGCCAACGATGTAGCGGGAGAAGATGTCGATAGCGATGTACAGGTCGAACCACACGCCTTTGTCGGGGCCGCGCAATTTGGTGATGTCCCACGACCAGCACATGTTGGGTTTGTCGGCCATCAACTCGGGCCGGGCTCGGGCCGGGTGCTTGGCTTGGGCTCGTCGTTCGCGCAGCTCGCCACAGGCCCGTAACACCCGGTACATCGTGGAGATCGAGGCCAGGTAGCGGCCATCGTCGAGGGCGATGGCCCACACCTGGGCGGGCGCCAGGTCACAGAAGCGCGGTGAGCGCAACAGCGCCAACAACTCGGCGGTCTCGTCCGCCGACAGCGCGTTGGCCGGCGTGGCGCGGGGGCGGGGCGGCCCGAGTTTGGGTTGCTGGCCGCCCCGGTAATGCGTGGCTCGGCTCTTGCCCGAACCGCGACACGCGCCGGCCGTGCCGACCAACGGTTTGAGCTGCGCGAAGCACGCGTTGATCACCGCTTCGGCTTCGGTTCGTCCTGCGCGCTCTCGGCAAGCATCTCCAAGAGCGCGTGAGCTTTTCCCGCGATGTCCAACGCCAACTTGTGTTTGGCCAACTCGGACTCGAGACGATCGATCTTTCGGTTCGCCTTGATCAACGCCGCCGCATCCGGCGACCGCTTCGACCTCGGCTTCGACAAGCCCGTGCGGGCCGCGGCGTCACGAGCTCGCCGCCATTCCACGATGTGGCTCGAGTAGAGGCCCTCCCGGCGCAGCAGTGCGCCTTTGTCGCCGTCGCCGACGCAAGCGTCATACGCCGCGACGGTCGCCAGCTTGTACTCGGCGGTGAACGATCTCCGCCGCGGTTTGTCGGGCAAGGTGGGGCCCTCGTCGGCCATCACCTCATCATGGGCGCGTTGCATCGTCAGGGTTGGCATCTTTGCCATCAGCTCTACCGGGTCCAGTCTCGCCCTTGAGGGATAGGGAACTACCTCAGGTGTCTCAGGTCATGCTGACAGAAAGGGGGATGCGAGCGCGAGATCCTAGAGGAGTTGGGACTGACCGTGCGCATGCGCTCCCTCCTAGCGGTAGATCATCGAAGCGGCACCACAAGGCGACCCGAGTACATCCGCTTCTTGTTCGACGGCGGCGTCGTCGACACCGACCTCTCGCGAATGAAGATCCAGCGCGAAGAGATCGACGATGTCCACGTCGTGTCCCTGGAGGAGTCGAGACCGCTTCTCACCGCGACGCTCGCTTAGATCATCGTCGCTGGCCTTTCTCCTGGCGGCGTCGCCTACTTAGAGAATGGTCGCGTTCCCTTCGGGCATTGACGAGCGGTGAATCCCGGGGCGTCGCAGTCAGACAGGCGCGGTGGTGCGGCCTCAGCCGGCTCTGCCAGAGGTCCGAGCGGCAGTGCGAGTGGGCTATCTGGAGTCCGCCATCATCAACAGCAACTCGCTGCAGCGACGGTGAAGGTGCTCGTATGGGTCGCCGTTCTGGATCTTCCGATGTTCGATGCCGTCGAGAAGGACACGGAGCTCTCGGATCGGCGTGTCTGGTTCGGCAATCTCCTCCACGGGGTGATGTCGCTCGACTTGTCGTCGAAGCGATCGGAGGCGCGCGTCGGACCGTGCCACCGAGCGGGCTGCGCCTATCCACATCTTGTAGATCTGTTCCCACCGGTAGGTGGCGAGCAAGTCCGATGGGTCTGTCGGAGAGTCGGCGACGCATCCGATGTCCACGACCCAGAAGAGCGGATGGTCATCGAAGAAGAACGAAGCTCCGTACTGTTGAGTGTTGATGGCCTGAAACGACCACCCACTGACCGCAGGCCCGATCTGGCCGAGAACCTCCGGGAGATCCGCCCAGAACGCCCGGTCAACAACGCCTGGTCTCAGGTGCGCCATGAGGTCGATGTCCGAGAACTCGTCTGCCTTGCCGCTCACGAGGCTGCCGAAGGGTCGAACGGAGGCGACTCGCTCGTCACCGAGCAACATCTCCGTGACCCGTTCCGACAGTGCTTCTCTGGCTCCAGGATCTGCGGGGATAATCACGCTGGCATTCTTGCGCTCCGCTCGACGCGCCATGGCGAGATTTGTGTCTACAGCGCATCGCGATCGCCGGACCTGGCTCAGCGAGCCGAGCGCACTTAGCTTAGCTTAGCTTAGGGGCGTCAGCTTCATGCCGAGGCGGCACCGTCCCCGCTCAGCCTCTCACCAGTTCGAGCGGACTCGCGCAGCAATCGCTTGCCGCTGCTCTGAGGACGTCCGCTCGACCCACTCCGCAGGCGGGAAGGGCGTGCCACTGCGTCGCGGAATGACGTGGAAGTGGACGTGCGGGACGGTCTGTTCCGCAACTACGCCATTGCGCTGGAGTACCAGCACACCATCAGGATCGCCCGACTCTCGGATCGCTCGGGCCGCCTTTTGCACGCACAGCGCGAG
>JBPCMH010000177.1:0-5410 GCA_051002495.1 Acidimicrobiales bacterium | reverse complement strand
GTTCCGTGCGGTATGTCATCGAAACTCGGCGGGCGGGCGGGGTTGGCGTCGGCCGCGACGAGTCCAGGCGGGCGGGGTGCCCGGAGCTGGTGCGGCGGGGAGAAGCCCCGAGGAGGCTACATAGACCGGCGGGATGGATTAAATAACACCTATCCCCTTGGGGTATCCGCGTGACAATGCCGAACTCAGTGTGAGCTGGGGGCCGGAGCGCGGCCGACAATTGCAAAAGAACGGAAGCGCGAATCATGTCCTACACCCGCTTTGGCCTGATGATACTCACTTCCACGGTGGTGATGTTCGGCCTGATGTATCTGAACACCTACGCGTGGGAGCACGTCTTCTCCTCCGAGACGCGCACCTACATGGCGATCTTCATGGGCGCGACCATGGCGGTCATCATGCTCGCCTACATGCTGGGCATGTATTCGAACAAGGGCCTCAACATCGCAATCTTCGCCGGGGCCGTCGTCGTCTTCGGTGTGGCGCGCTGGCTCGTGCGCAGCCAGGTCACCGTCTCGGGCGAAAGCTACATGCGGGCGATGATCCCGCACCACTCGATCGCGATCCTCACCAGCTCGCGGGCCGAGATCAGCGACGTGCGCGTCCGCGAGCTGGCCGATGAGATCATCGCGGCGCAGAAGCGGGAGATCGAGGAGATGAACTGGCTGATCTCTGACATTGATGAGAACGGCAAGGCGAGGACCGCGGAGGAGGCCGCCGCGCGCCCGGTACCGGAGTTCACTGCCGAAGACTACGACGCCTGACCGCGCCCAAGGACCTGATCACGCAACCGTGAACCCTGCTTCATACCGGCGTCATACCGGCCTCGTAGTGACCGGGAGATGGCAGTCGACCCCGACCCCGACCTCGCCCCCACTCATCGCAGCTGCTCGACCCGTTCCTGGTACTCCTCGGTCGTCAACTCGCCTCGTGCGTACCGCTCGGCCAAGACCTCCCGAGCACGGTCGGTCGGATCGCTCGGGCGTGGCGACTGCCCTTGCCCACCGGTAGTGGAGCGCATCAGCCAGACGATCAGCACGGCGAACAGCGCCATCATGGCGAGACCCCACAACCACATCCAGCCCCCACCCCAGCCGTCCATGTGATCCCAGCGGTCGTCGTTGACGGTGGCGAGCACCGCATACAGGTGGCTCATGGGTCCTGCTCCCTTCGTCGTAGGATCATCTACGACATGATGTCGTTGACTCGACGATCGCGCATCCGCCGAGCGGGCGCTAGAGCCCAAGGTCCCGATCCCTACGGATGGGTCGTCGCTGGTGCTGTCGGGGTGCCTGCGCTCTGGTCGGCTGTGCACCGGTGGTCGATGATTGCGTCGGACTGGTCTGCCTCGAAGATCGAGCCGCGGCGATTCGGGCGGTTGTGGGCTCGGTCAGTCGGGCGGAGCGATGATGCGGTCGTGCTGCTGCACGGGTTGATCTCGACTGGCGACGTCTTTGGTGCTGCGTACGATCGACTGGCGGCGACGCACCGCTTGGTCGTTCCGGATCTGCTGGGCTTCGGTCGTTCGATGGACGAGGAGCGCACTTCGTTCGGTGGCGAGGACCACCTCGACGCCCTCGACGAGCTGGCCGAGAGGGCCGGTTTGTTCGAGTCGTCCCGTTGGACGCTGGGCGCCCACTCGATGGGTGTCTCGCTCGCCCTTCGTTGGGCCGCTCGGCACCCCGACCGAGTCGTTCGGGTTGTTGGCTGGGGCGCGCCGGTCTACCAATCAACCGAGCGGGCCCGTGCGCTGGTCACCAGGAGCCTGATGGCTCGACTGTTCGCGCTCGACACGGAGATGGCAGCCAGAGTGTGTGCGCTCAGCTGTCGGCATCGGACGGCCGCCGGTTGGCTGAGCGTCGCCGCCGAACCCCGATTGCCGGTCTCGATCGCTCGGGCAACGCCGCTGCACACGTGGCCCGCGTACCGTGATGCAGTCCGCCACCTCGTGCTCGACGTCGATTGGGAGACACTTGTGGCCGCGTGTGATCGGCACGCCGTCGAGGTCGGTTTCGTGTGGGGAGCGAAGGATCGGATCGGCGATCGGAGCTACGCCGAGCGGTTGGTCGAGGGCGCTCGACGCGCCTCGGTCGAAGTGCTGGACCGGGGCGATCATCGGCTCCCGCTGACGCACCCGGCGACGTGCATCGGCCAACTCACCGCTTCTCGGCGGTGAAGCTCGTCATCGGATCATCACCTTCCGGAACACCACGACCGCCGAGCCCCCGAGGGCGACCAGCCAGATGGTGGCCGCGAGCAGCGCACCGGTCTCGTCGAACCCGGGTGTGAAGGCGGCGTCCATGAGGACGCGCATCGCACCGTGGGCGGGCAGGTAGCGGCCCCAGGCGGGTGGCGCGGCATCGAACATGGCGTTCTGGGCCAGGCCGATGTCGATGAACGGAAGCAGCAGGAGCAGGTACAGGCCCCCGAGGCGCCCGAAGACCGGGCCGACGATCACACCGATAGTGGCGTAGGTGAGGCCGACAATCCCGTTGGCCAACGCGAACAACCACCAGTTCACGGCGTCGAAGCTGACGGCGGTGACGGCGAGACCGACCGCGGACGCGATCAGGGTGGCGACCACGATGGAGGCCATGCGCCCGATTAGGATCTCGCCGGGTCGGTAGTCGGTGAGTGCGAGGCGGCGATCGGCTTGCGCCGAATCGAGAATGACGAACAGCCCGGCGAGCGACGCCAGGAAGCCAATCGTGATCGGCACCATCACGGCGCCGTGGACGTCGGCCATCGATTCGATCGTGAGCGTTCGTCGACCCTGCTCGACGAGCTCGACGGGTGTTGGATCGTCGGGGGTGACGGCGATCGAGGCCGAGATGAACGCGACCGGGAGCCCAACGATGAGCAGCCACAGCACCGGCATCCGCCGTAGCTGACGTGTTGCCGACCTGAGCGCGGCGGCCAGTCGGCGGAGGCGAGGTGATGTGGTGCGAACCGCGTTGGGCCGGTGCGCGGTGGTCGTGGTCAGGGCGAGTCCAGCGAGGGCCAGGCTGGCGCCGGCCCAGAGCAAGGAGGTGCCGAGCTCGCCGAGCGCACCGCCATGCCCCGAGGCGACGCCGGTGACGACGAGAGTCGGGAAGTGGAGCGGAAAGAGCCGCAGGAACGTCGCGGTGCCGCCCATTGCCGGACCGAAGAAAACGTCGAAGATCCACACGAAGACGACGATCAGCGAGCCGTTCATCTCCGATTGCACGAAGGCGCCCACGAGTACTCCAAGTCCGGTGTAGATCACCGCGGAGAGCACGGACGCTCCGACGACCCGGGCAGACGTGGCGAGGTCGGTGCGGACACCCAGTGCGGTCAACGCGCCGGCGGAGGCCGTGACCGCGAGCACCAACGTCGACATCATCCGTGAGGCGACGACGCGGCAAGCACCGACGCCGGCCGCCGCGAGCCGCCGATCTGGTTCGCGGGACTGGGACACATGGAAGAACGCCGCGACGCCAGCGAGGACGGCGGCTGCCCAGCCGGCGGTCGCGGCTTCGACCTCGCCCAGCGCGGCCGCGCCACCCAGCATGTCCGCAAAGTCGGCCAATGCACCCGCCGACAGCGTGACGAAGACGACCGGGACAATGATCAGGAGCACAACGTTGAGCGGCCGACGTGCGTACTCGGCGAGCCATCGAGCGCCGAGCCGGGGAACGGCGATCGCGGTCATCGCGGCACCGTCCTCCCGTCGACCAGCTCGTAGATGCGGTCGAACCGCTCCTCGTCGGTGATGAAGTGGCTGATGATCAGCACCGTCGCGCCCGCATCGCGTCGCTCGCCCGTCAGCGACCAGAACCGCCCATACGTGTCCCAGTCGAACCCTGCGTAGGGCTCGTCCAGGAAGAGCAGCCGCGGATCGTGCAACAAGGCGATCGCCAGGTTGAGTTTCGAACGCGTCCCACCGGACAGCTCCTCGACCCGGCGATCAGCGAAGCGCTCGAAATCGAGCTCTTCGTACAAGGCGGAACGGTTGCGTTGCCGGGTCGCCCCGTCGAGGTGGTAGGCCGCGCCGAAGAGGTCGAGGTGCTCATCGCACGTGAGTCGTTCGTAGAGCACCGGCACCTGGGGGCAGTAGCCGAAGTTGTCGCTGCGCGCCACCCGGCCCGCGTCGGCGGCGAGATCACCGGCGAGGATCTTCATGAGCGTGCTCTTACCGGAACCGTTCTCGCCGATCAGACCGACGATCTCGCCGGGCTCGAGCGTGAGTTCTGCCCCGGTGAGCACGGGGAGCGCCCGCCTCCGAGGCCACCAGCCCCGCCGATACGTCTTCCAGATGCCGTCGGCCTGGAGGACGGGGGAGACCCTCCGGTCATTCGTCTGCTGATCGTCAATGGTGCTTGTCGTGCCGCTCATGACATCCTCCCGGCAGTCGTTGGGTGACGGCGTGCGTGTATCGATCCGGAACGTCTGCGGCGCCGGTCACCGGATGTCGATCTGATCGCCGCGGTGGGAACGCGGACGCTCGATCTGGATCGGATCCGCCGCGCCGTCGCGAGTCGGCCGCAGGGCGAGCCGGACCAGAGCGACCATCATCGCGGTGCACGCGAGCAGGGCGAGCAGCAAGGCACCGCCAATCCCCGCCCCCAGCCAGAGGGCGACGACGCCGATTCCGACCATCAGCACCATGTGCCAGGCGTGACCATTGCGGTTTGCGAACATGACGTTGGCCCCACGCCCGCCCTGACCCTGTCGTTGGTGGCCGCCGTGGCGGTGCTGATCATCGCCTGCCCGTGCGCACTCGGTCTCGCGACGCCTCTGTCGATCATGGTGTCGACCGGCAAGGGGGCCGAACACGGCATCCTGGTCCGCTCCGCCGAGGCGCTCGAGACTGCCCACAAGATAGACACCATCGTGCTGGACAAGACCGGCACCATCACTCTCGGCGAACCCGCCCTCACCGACGTCGTCCCTGCCGACGGTGTCGACCCCGACGATCTGCTCCGCCTCGTCGCCTCCGCCGAGCAGACTTCCGAGCACCCCCTCGCCCAGGCGATCGTCGCCGTCGCCCGCGACCGCGGCCTCACACTCGTCGACGCCTCCGGCTTCGACTCGATTACCGGCAAGGGCATCCGCGCCGTCGTCGACGGCCACGAGGTACTCATCGGCAACCGCCGCCTCCTCGCCGACACCGTCAAGGAGGACTCCGCCGCGGCCATCGCCGCCCTAAGCCGAAGTTACTTGTCGATTGACGACGGATCGTCGTGCGGGGCAGGGGGTTTGTGGGTTCACCGGTCTTTCGTTCTGTCTACGCGAGGGTGATCGGCACTGTGGAGTTGATGAGTTCGAACGCGTTGCGTTGGACGGCGGTGGCGTTGGCCAGTTTGTGGATTCTGGCCTTGCTGGTGAAAACGATCTCGTCGCGTGTGAGGGTGGCGAGGTGATCGAGGAGGCTGGCGAAGCTGTGCAG
>JBPCMH010000176.1:0-3414 GCA_051002495.1 Acidimicrobiales bacterium | reverse complement strand
ACGGAGGTTGTGTTCGCGGCTGGCTGTGGCTCGTCCCGCGCGTTTTACGACCACGGCGCGCCACGACTGGGAATGTCGCCTTGCCCAGTACGCAGACGGAGGGCGAGGGGCGACCGTGCGGTTCACGACGTTCGCCACGCCGATCGGGATCGTGCTTGCGGCAGTGACCGACCGGGGCCTTTGCGCGGTGCGGATTGGTGACGACGGGCGTGAGCTGGTCCGTGAGCTGGAGGCCGAGCTGCCCGCCGCCGTGCTTGTTGACCCGGACGACGCCCCCGACCTGCGACGAGTGGTCGACGTGCTCGCTTTGTTGGCCGAAGGTCGGGCGGCCGAGCCGCTGCCCCTCGACGTGCAAGGCACTGTTTTCCAGGCCGAAGTGTGGGAGGCCGTCAAGCGCATCCCGCTCGGTCAGACCTGGCTGATCGAACAGCTCAAGCCACAGATGGGTCTCGCCCGCGAAGTGACAGACTCTCGGCCCATGAAGTTGCCGCTTGCTCGATTCCTCTGCTGCAACGGGCATGAGTTCGAGGCGCCGAGCCTTCCGGGCACTTATGGACAGTTCGTGCTGCGAAGCGCCAACGGCGACCTCGTTTCTGTTGATGCCTCTGATGATCCGGTGTTCGCCGAGGTCGATCGGCTCGCCAACTCGCTCGATGCGGTCGCCGCGCTCGACGACGCCCGTCGCGGGCGAGTCGTTCGCGCTGCGTTCGAGACCACCATCGATCCAAGCTCCGACGGCAGGCCCTTCCGTTTCTCTCAGGACCCGCCGTGCCCGGAGTGCGGCACGACGACGATGGAGTCAGACGAGGTCGTGGACCCAGTGCGGCACATCGAGGTCGACGTGGCGGCCGCGGGTCACGAGCAATGGAACCGGTTGGATGAGGGCGCCAGGCTCAGCCACGTGCGATCGGCGGTGATGGACGCCCTGTCCGTCTGATCACATAGCGGCCCGCTCGCCGGCGAAGGCCCCGGGCTCCCAGATCCGCCCGTTCGCTGGGCGCCGGTACCCTCATCCTGTGGCTGACAATGGAGACATGAAGCCTCGCAGTCGCGAGGTCACGGACGGTTTCGAGCGCGCCCCGGCGCGGGCGATGCTGCGGGCGGTCGGCATGACCGATGACGACTGGGACAAGCCGCAGGTAGGGGTGGCGTCGTCGTGGAACGAGGTGACGCCGTGCAACATGCCCCTCGACCGGTTGGCCAAGCAGGCCAAAGAAGGCGTGCGCGCCGCCGGTGGCTTCCCGTTCGAGTTCGTCACCATCGCTGTCCCCGACGGCATCTCGATGGGTCACGAAGGCATGCGGGCGTCGCTTGTGAGCCGCGAGGTGATCGCCGACTCGGTTGAGACGGTCATGCACGCCGAGCGCTTCGACGCGATGGTGACCTTCGCCGGGTGCGACAAGAGTCTTCCCGGCATGCTCATGGCCGCGGCCCGAATCGATCTTCCGACCGTCTTCCTTTACGGCGGGTCGATCATGCCGGGCCGCATTCCCGACGACCCTCAGGACCGGGCGCTCGACGTCGTCAGCGTGTTCGAAGCAGTCGGGGCGCGAGCCGCCGGCACGCTCACCGACGAGGAACTGTCGCTGATCGAGCGCCATGCCTGTCCGACCGAAGGGTCGTGCGCCGGCATGTTCACCGCCAACACCATGGCGTCAGTGGCCGAGGCAATCGGCATGGCCTTGCCTGGGTCGTCGTCGCCCGCGGCGATCGATCCCCGGCGTGACGAGTTCGCTCGCCGCTCAGGCGAGGCCGTTGTCGAGCTGATTCGGGCTGGCATCACCCCGCGGCAGATCATGACCAAGCAGGCCTTCGAGAACGCCATCGCCATCGTCATGGCCTTGGGCGGGTCGACCAACGCAGTGCTGCACCTGCTGGCCATGGCATTCGAGGCCCGAGTCGACCTCGAACTCGACGACTTCAACCGGGTTGCCGCCCGCGTCCCGCACATCGCCGACACAAAGCCGCACGGCAAGTACCACATGTACGACGTCGACCAGATCGGCGGGGTGCAGGTTGTGCTGCGCGAGCTGCTCGATGCGGGCTTGTTGCACGGCGACTGCATCACTGTCACCGGCAAGACGATGGCCGAGAACCTGGCTGAGCTCGATCCGCCCAAGCCCGACGGCGCGGTCGTGCACCCGCTGACCGATCCAATCCACGCCACCGGTGGCATCGCCGTGCTGCGCGGATCGCTGGCGCCGAACGGAGCGGTAGTGAAGGTGGCGGGCATCGACTTCGACTCCTTCGAGGGACGGGCCCGGGTGTTCGACGGCGAGCAGGCAGCCATGGACGAAGTGCTGGCCGGCAAGATCGAGCCGGGCGACGTCGTCGTGATCCGCTACGAAGGCCCGAAGGGCGGCCCGGGCATGCGGGAGATGCTGGCCATCACCGGGGCCATGAAGGGCGCGGGCCGCGGGGGCGACGCCGCGCTCATCACCGACGGCCGCTTCTCGGGCGGCACCCACGGGTTCTGCATCGGCCACGTCGCCCCCGAGGCCGTCGACGGCGGACCTATCGCGTTCGTTGCCGACGGCGACCGCATCCGCATCGATGTCACCACCCACTCGATCGATCTGCTCGTCGACGACGCCGAACTCGAACGTCGCAAGGCCGGCTGGAAACCCCTGCCGCCGCGCTACACCTCTGGCGTGCTGGCCAAGTACGCCCGCCTCGCCGCCGGTGCCGACCGCGGCGCCATCACTGAGGCATGAGCCGCTGGGCGGACGGCTGCGCTGGCCTCGCAGTACGACTCGCTCGCGCACGCTTCGGCTGAGCGCAGCCACGCAGCGTCGGGGTGCTTGACGATCTACCGAGGGGGGGGCTAAAATGGCACGTGTAACGGGCAGTCCTCTTCCTTCTAACTGGGGGTCACGGCGTGAGTGAGGATGACGGCTTTAGTCGGGTGGTGACGAGCGTCGCGTTGTCCGCCGCCATGGTGGCCGGTCTGATGTTCGCCGCCCCGGTCATGGCGGAAGCGGGTCCGGTCACCGATGTATGCCGGATTGCCTTTCCCCCTGGACCCCGAGACTCCTTGGCGGAGACATGTCCAGACGATGGTGAAATTTTCCCAGAGTGCATCACAACTGTTGGGCCTGTTGGCGCGACTTGGGGGTCCTACATCGGTTTTGTCAAGTGGCACGAAGGGAATGCCGACGGCGCCACCATCTGTGAACAAGTGACGCATCCTGAGATAACAATCGCGGTGAACACCGATACGGGCGCCGCCGGTAGCACCTCCAAATCGTGCCCAAAGTCCACATCCTGCTGGGCTCACGCAGAGGCACGAGCCGGGGATTGGCCCGCCCGATTTTGCGTGGGCGCGGTCGCCTTCGGTGAGGCTGGTGTCTATCTGGACACAGCAGACGACAGCAACTGTTTCATCCGATAGTGCGAGTTGCTACGGCGGTCCCG
>JBPCMH010000175.1:0-16963 GCA_051002495.1 Acidimicrobiales bacterium | reverse complement strand
GGCCGCCTCGGTGAAGAACGACCCGGGGGAGAGCTTGAACTCGATGGTCTTGTTGCTGTTGGTGAACGTGACCTGGCCCAGCACGTTGGTGCCGTCCTTGTCCTTCACCCCGAGGGTGGACGTCGAGGTGTTCAGCTCGACGTCATAGGTGGCCTTCACCACGACCTGGGTGTTCACCGACGCGCCGTTTGCGGGCGTGGTGCTCTGCAACACAGGTACGGGCGCAGCCATGGCTGGCGTCTGACCGATCACCAGGCTGACCACCACTACCAGGACAAACGCGACAAGCCGCCGACCAGATCTGCGCATTTTCGTAATCCTTCCCCACCGGAGCCACGTCATGGCCCCTGGTGGCGGTCAGTGTATCGTGCACTTCGTCCCGGTCCATCGCGGCCTGGGGCCAGCTCCGTTCAAGGTTTTCCCTGGTGAGACCGACATTTGGGACAACTGGCACACTTCGCTCAATGTCCTGTGGATGGCGAGGTTTTCTCACTGATTGGCAGGAACTCGTTCACGCAGCGGCGAATTTCCTCCATAGGCAACTCACTCAAGGCCTGTTTGGGCCGGGGGACATGGAGACACAGCGGGTATGAGACTTCGGTTGATCGCTACGGCGATTGCGGTGCTGGCCCTCGGGGCCATCGGAATGGGCCCGGCGAATGCCGCCGGCTCGTCCAGCCCCGCGGAGTTCGGTCGGATGGCCAACGATGGCTACGTCGTGCAGGTCAAGCGCCTCAACCGGATCACCTTCGCCGTCAAGGTCCTGCAGGGCGGGGCGGCCGTGCCTCTCGACCTGACCGCAGGGCTCCCGCTCGTCGACGGCCCGGTCCAGGCCCGGCGCTACAGCCAGACCGGCCCCGGCTCCTATGACGACGTGTCGGTCCGCTGGATCTACACCCCGGCCGACAACACCGTCACCATTACGTTCCGCAACTGGGCTCAGGCCGAGGGGTTGCTGGCCTTCGGTGCCCCGCCGGTCGGCTACCCGGTCGACTGCGCCCCGAGCGTTCCCGGCGGTTCGGCCACCTGTGACGGTCGAGCGCTCGGATTCGCCAATCCGGCCAAGCTGGTCACCCCCATCGATGCCCTCGATGCGGTGCCCTCCTACGTGCCGGCCACCGACGACTCCTCGACCGGCGCCGCCCTCGAGTCGGCCGGCCGCCGGGTCGGCGACCCGACCCAGTACCTGCCGCCGCTGCCGGTCCCGGTCGGTCCGGCCCTGCTCAACGACCTGGCCCGCATGAGTTCTGACGGCTATGTGCTCCAGACCTACCTCAGCCTCGATCTGACTCGGGTCGACGTCTACGTCATTGGCCCCGATGGCCAGAAGGCCACTCTCGATCTGCCCAGCGGCACCAACTATGACGGGCCGGTCCGCGCCTCCTTGTACTCGGCGGGCAGCGACGGCCTCGAGGCTGCACCAATCTCCACCAAGTGGAAGTACCTCTCGGGCAGCAAGCGGCTCAGCATTTATTTCAAGGGCAACGGCGGCAAGTCCGGCGCCCTTCTGATCTCAACGCCCGTGGTCGGCTATCCGGCCGACTGCACGGGCATCGATGTTCCCGGGGCGGCGTCGTCATGTGACGGCAACGCAGTCGGGTTCTACAACCCCGTCAAGTCGTTCCACCCGTTGGACGCACTAGACGGTGCACCAATCCTGGTCCAGGTGCCGTAGGTGCCAGGGCGAGGCGTTCCCTTAACCATGCAACAGCGCAGCTCACAAGGAGACATACCAGTGAATAACGAGAAGACTCAGCGCTTCACCAAGCGCAGCAGGCGCACCGCCGTCATCGCCGCAGGTCTTGTGGCGATCCTGGCCGGTGTGGCCGTCGCCTTCTTCCTGACCACGCAGGCGACCCCGAACAACACCGTTACCGGCGGCGCGCTGACGGTGACCACCGACGGCCTGCCGTTGGCCTTCACCGATCAGGATCTGTACCCGACGAACCCTGTTACGCCCTCAGCCGGCGCCATCGTTGAGACCACCTTCGAGGTCACCAACCTGAACCCGGTCAAGGTCAGTTACTTGCTTCACACCGCGTGTACCAACTGCACCGACGCCAGCGCTTCTGACCAGTGGGACAACCTGTACATCCGCATCACCAAGGACTCGGCCAGTCCCACCGCCCCGCTCTTGGGCACGCCCGTGTATGAGGGCAAGATTGCGGATCTGAACGAGTCCAACGCAGCCAACCTGGGCAGCCTGGACGCTGACGGCAGCCAGGGCTACACCGTGGAGATGTGGCTGTGCGACTCGGGCAGCGAGCAGCCCCAGAACATCCAGAGCATCTTCGACGTCCTCGTCTCCGCCAAGACGCCGGCCTAAGCACACACACCAACGGAACGCCTGAGGCCCGGCGTCGGATCCTCGGATCCGGCGCCGGGCCCTCGCCCTGTTCCGTGCCCCTGCAGTACCGTTTGACCGTTTCACCCCGTAGATTCACTGCCCTGTCCATCGCACCCGGAGTGACCGTGGCCGCAACGCATCGACGCCTGCGACGTTCACTGCGCCGCACTGCCGGCGCTGGTGCCGCCGCGGCGGTGCTGGCCCTGATGGCCCCGCCGATGGCCACGGCGTACGCGCCGATGCAGACCAAGGTCTTCGACGGCAACGACCTGCGGTCGGGCAACTGGGAGAACGGCAGCATGATCGCGGAGCTCATCGACCAGGCCCAGGCCCGTTACGACGCCTCGCTCCTTCGTCCGGTTGAGATCGACATGGCGGAGTTGGCCGCCGCGGTTGCCGCCCCGCCCTCACACACCGCAGGCCCAGTTGGTCCGGCCTTGCCCTGGCCGACGGCGACCACGCCAACCGTCGAGCTGCGCACGCCAACGGTTTCCGCCCCACCGGCAGCTCAGCGGGCGATCGCGGTGCCCCTGCGCACCGTGAATGGCCTCACCCCGACGCCAGACGGCAACCTAACGAGCCCGACTGCGCCAGCCAAGGCAGAGCGCACCGTCACCAAGACCTTCCTGACCATCGAAGTGGTCTCCGGCCGTATTCAGTTGGTGGCCGACTCCCCGTTGGACAGCCTCACTGTGCTCCTCACCGACGCCGCAGGCGTTGTGCTTAAGCCGGTCCGGTTGACCCGCACCGCACCGGGTGCGCCCCTGGCGGCCGTGCTCGACGTTGCCGCCGGCACCTACACCGCCACCGTCGAGGGCCGCGACGATCTGGGGCCGATCACCCTGATCGTGCCCGCCACCGCGACCATCAGCCCCAAGCAGGCCACCCCGCTCTAGGTTGAGCGGCGTGTCGTCACGCCGCACCGCTGGCCTCGCATTTCTCACCGTTCTTGCCACCCTTGCCGGTGTCGCCTGGGCCGGCGCCAAGACGGCCGAGAACCTGAGCGAGCCCCGCCCGGCCCAGTTGCTGCTCCACAGCATCGTCGAACCCGCATTGGCCCGCGAACTGACCGAACAAGCGGCGTCGACTCCCGGCCTCCTGCTCGAGCGCAACGCGGATCTGGTTGCCTACTCCGAGTCGGCCGAGGAGGTGGCGGCCGCGCCGCGAGAGGTCGTAGAAAGGGCGGCTGACCAGCGCGTGCTCGAACTCTACATCGACGGTCTGCCCAGCGATCCTGGCCGATCGCGCACGCCGGCCATGGTGCCCCGTTCGGTCATCAACCTGCTGAGTGGGCCGCGCCACAAGACGCTGGGCACGGCCTCGACGGCCGCGGCCATCCTGGCCGGTGCGCTGGCCTTCATCCTGTTCATCGCCGGTCGGGGCGGCGCGCGGTTCGCTCTGGTTGGCGTGGCGGCCGGCGGCGCCTGGATCATCGTGTCGGCGCAGCGAGCATTCATCGCCTGGTATTTCGCCGGGGTTCCGAACGGCACACCATGGCGACGGCACCTGAGTCGCGCCGCGGATGAGCCGCTGGCCAGCCTGTTCTTCCTCGCCGTGGCTTTCCTTGCCGCAGGCGGGGTCTTTGGCTCGGTCTTCGCCTTCTTCGAGCGACGGGCCCTCAAGAAGGTGGCCCCCGAGGTCGAGCCGGCCCCCGAGCCGACGCCGACGCTGGCTCCGGCACCGCCACGCGATGTCACCGCGGAAGATTTGCCACCAAACCCACAGGAATCCCCCGCTCCTGCCGTCAAGGAACCTGAGCCCGAGCCGCCATCGAAGCCGGCCGCTCGGAAAGTAAGCCCCAAGAAGGTCACGCCAAAGAAGGCCGCGAAGACGGCGACGGCAGCAAAGCCCGACAAGAAAACGACAAAGAAGGCAAATCCCCGGAAGGGAACAAAAGGGACTGTGGCGAAGACAGACGATAGTGGGGTGGAGACCTGACACGCTGGGGGCTGGAGGCGCCGTGGTGGATGCCTAGGGCGCTGAAGGTCGTCGCGGTCTGGGCCCTGAGCCTGGCCGGGTTCCTGGGCGGGATGGCCGTCCTGCAACCAACCGGGCCTGATCCCTCTGCGGTGTGGATCGGTCATCAGGTGAGCTTCCGGCAGACGCTCTTCCCAGACGGCGACTGGGCCGGCGCCGTCGTCACCGTGCACGCCGCCCAGCCGGGCCTTTATCGGCTAACCCCGTCGTGCGATAAGTGCGTGCTCGAGGGCCTCGAGTTCCGCTTGGCTGGCGAGGGCAACGGGGTACCCATCGGCCAGGCCATCGACGCGGTCCTTCAGGAAGGCGAGAACGCGGTCGTGCTCGAGGCCCGGCTCCAGGACACCGGCCGCCCGCAGCGTCAGGGCGCCGAGCAAGAGTTCTCGCTCACCATCGCCCAGGCCTGACCAGCACGCTGCGAGCCCGGACGCGTGACAATTGTCGCACCAGGGGGGAGGAGATTGTCCGCCTTGTGTCGAAATAAACGCATATCACCGGGCCGCTGAG
Source organism: Acidimicrobiales bacterium (assembly GCA_051002495.1). GTDB lineage: Bacteria > Actinomycetota > Acidimicrobiia > Acidimicrobiales > CADCTF01 > JBPCMH01. The sequence goes on along the minus strand of JBPCMH010000175.1, from coordinate 12,132 downwards.
GTGTGTCTGACTCTTCGCGACAAGTCCGGCTGGTATTCAGACCACACGGAGCGGTGGTTGGCCGGGTGGTGGTGGTGTTCATGATGACAGGCCGGTTCGCTCGGCGCGGTGGTGGACGCGGCGGGCGTGGTCGGCGGCGGCGAGCCCGTCTCGGCGGGCTTGTCGGATGGTGTCGCCTCGGCCTTGGTGTTCGTCGTCGGGGGTGACGTAGCCGATGGACTCGTGGAGGCGCACCGAGTTGTAGTGACGCCGTATGCGTTCGAGCTCGGCGGCGAGGACCTCGGGGTCGGTGATGGTGAGCAGGTGCGGGTTCTCGGCTTTGACGTGACCCCACAGCGTCTCGATCCAGGCTTGGTCGGTCGGGGTGTAGGGCCGCCCGAAGTGTTGGCCGATGCTGAGCAGTGCCATGAACGCACTGGTCTCACCGGAGCGCATCTCCGGACCGTTGTCGGACACGGCCAACAGCACCGGGGCGGCGTCGTCGTCGAGGTCGACGTCGCCGGGATGGTCGAGGCGCCACTCCAGATCTGCGAGGAGGCCTTCGTTGTCGAGGCCGGCGAGGAACACGACCTTGACCTGGGTTGAGGTGGCCTCGGCGCACAGCAGCGTGGCGATCCACTTGCGGGACACGACGTCGACGATGCCGTAGAGGATCGGCGCGGCCGTGCACTCCGGGAAGTGCGACGCGTCCCAGCACCACAGCTGGTTGGGGCGCCACTCGACCCAGTCGGGCCACGGCTTCTTCTCGGAGCGCCCGGGACGCGGAAGCCCTTGCAGGGCAAGGCCGTTGCGGGCCAGGACCCGATCCACGGTCGACGGCGACACCCACACCCGCTCGAGGTAGGAGCCGCGGTGGGCGAGCTTGCGGTGCGAGAAGTCGACGTCGCCCCACTCCTCGAACACGGCCAGGATCTCGGCCTCCTCCCACGCCAACAGACCATGCACGGGATGACCGCCCGGGGCGGCGTCGTCGAGACGGTCGGCGAGCTGGCGGTGCCGCCACCGCCACGCCCGTTGGCGGTCCAGTTCCAGCGCACCGCAGATCCGCCCGATCGTCCAGCCGGCCTTCACCGCGCCGTCGATGAGGTCCAACAAGATGGTCTTGGCGGCGCTGTCGACTCGTGCTGGGATCGGGCCGCTCAACCCCAGGTCGCTTTTCCCCGAAGAGCCGCCAACTCGATCGCCTGTTCCACGATCGTCGCCGACAACCGCGTGACCTCGGCCCGAAGGCCGGCCAGCTCGGTCGCCTCGGCCCGGGACTGCTTGGGGCGTCCCGGCCGCGAAGCCTGCAACGCCGCGATGGCACCGTCGCGGGCGGTCTTGCGCAACGTCATCACCGTCGAACGATCCACACCCGCCTCTGCGGCCGCCTGCACGGTGGTGATCTGGCCGGTCAGCATCCGCTGCCACAGGTCGTACTTCTGTTCTGCTGTGAGAAACCGCTTCGCTCGACGCGACTCGGACATGGTCGGTGGTCCTTCCTATAGGACCCGGAAACCCTCGCATCTGTGGTCTGAAACCAAGCGGACCCTGTCGCGCGAAGTCAGCGGCAACCCACCGCGCGAGGTGTCCCGGACAAAATCCACTGGGGGATTTCAGCAATGCGCATTCGACTCATCGCTTTTCTGACCGCTGGCCTGCTGGCCTTGGGCGCCGGCTCGGCCCTCGCCGCACCCGGCGGCAACGAGGACAGCAACAACCAGGTGACCTGCGACAAGACCAACCCCGGCGCCGACGGTAACTACGCCTACGCGGGCACTGAAGGGGCCGGCATCTGCAACGAGACCGGCACGATCCAGGGTCGCATCTACGTCAAGTCCAGCGGCTCGGCCGCCATCGACGGCGACAGCAGTAACGCCGACAACGGCGCACCGACCGGGTTCGCACGGGTCGACTCCAACGGTCTGAGTTGTGGCGACGGCGACAGTGAGTCCAGCGAAACACGGGCCTGCGGCTGACATAGCCAACTTGCCAGCGGGACGCTTCGACCGCCCTTCGGGGCGGTCGAATCGCGTCCGGGGTCAAGGTCGCCGCGGAAACAGGCTGCCCCCGCGGGTCGGCCTTAGCGACCACGACGAAACTACTTGCCTGATTTCTGTGTCTTCACCCCAGGTCCAGGCGATCCGACTGCGCAAGTAGTTTCGTCGTGGTCCCTTCGTCACGCTCGGCCATCGACGCTTCGTCGCGATCGTGGCGTGGCAGGAAGCAGGAATCTGTCCGGTTTGTGTCGAATCAACAGTCGTCACCCCAGCTGGGGGGTGTGTGGACTTTTCGTCACATGAACGGGAGAGACAACATGAGATCACGACTGATCGCCGCCATCGCGGCAGGGCTGATGCTGCTGGGCGCCGGTGGCGCTATGGCCTCGACGCCCGATGGCTCGAGCGAATCGAACAACAACGTCAGCTGCCGAGGCCAGGCTCGGGCCGATAACTTCACCGTCGGCGGCGGCGCCGGCGGAGCCGTGGTCTGTAGCGACAACGGTGCTATCCAGGGCCGGGCCTACGTCGACGTGAACCGCCGGGCGGTTGGCATCGACGGCGACCGGGACAATCAGCCGGCGCAGTTGCAGGGCTACATCCTCATCGACGCTGACGGCAACCAGGGCTGTGGCCCCGCCGCCGACGGCAGCGGCAACCGCGACTCCGAGTCGGGCAATGCCAGCGCCGAGGAGTGCCAGCCAGACTGATCCGATCTCGGATCACCAGGAAGTGCTCAGGGCCGCCCCTCGGGGCGGCCCTGTCGCGTCCGGTGTTCGTTCGCCTCAGTTCGAGGGTGCGGGAACGGGGATCGAGGTGAAGGCCACGATCGGGTTGTTCAGTTGGGTGAACTGGAGGTCGCCTAAGTGGCGGGCGTCGCCGGATTCGTAGATGCGTCCACGATCATCGGCGATCCAGTAGCCGCCGCCGGTCGGGGAGATCCCGATGCCGATCACCTTGGATGGGTTCCGGTTGACGGCTGAGCCCCGCAGGATGGCGTCGCCGTAGTTGAACACCCCACCGTCGGCCGCCACCAGGTAGTAGCCCTGGCCGGACGGCAGTGCGGTCATGCCAACGATGGGCTGATTGAGTGCGACCGAGCCGGCCGACCCGTAGAACTGCGCATCACCGAAGGCGAAGATGCCGCCGTCTGTAGCGACCATCCAGTAGCCGCGGCCCGTGGCGGTCGGCACGAGGGCGACCATCGGCTTGTTGAGTCGGATGTTGCCGGTGGAGCCGTAGAAGCCGGCGTCGCCGAAGGCGAAGATGCCGCCGTCTGAGGCGACCAGCCAGTACCCGCGGCCGGTGGGGGTTGCGGCCATGCCCACGATGGGCTGGTTGAGGTGCTTGTCGCCCATCGAGCCCCAGAACGAGGCGTCGCCGAAGCTGAAGATGCTGCCGTCGGTGGCCACCATCCAGTACCCCGCACCACTGAATCGGTAGGTGACCCCAACCACGGGCTTGTTGAGAAGGATGTTGCCGGTCGAGCCGTGGAACTGAGCGTCGCCGAAGTTGAACACGCCACCGTCGCTGCCCACGAGCGCATAACCGGTGCGCGCCGACGAGTCCGACAGCAGCACGTTCTCGATGTTGGGCAGCACGTTGTCGCCTTCGTCGAGCTCGCCGTCGTTGTCGAGGGTGTCTCGGATGACCGACACCGCCCCACGGCGCAGGCTGTAGTCGACGGTGTCGTCGCCGGCCCCGCCGTCGAGCAGATCCGCTCCGTTGGGAATAGCTCCTTCGTCGATGCGGTCGTTGCCGTCGCCGCCCCGGATCACGTCGTTGCCCGCACCGCCGGCGATGGTGTCGGCCCCGCCTGCGCCCTCGAGCACGTTCGGTCCGTCGTCTCCGATGATCACATCGGCGTGCGCTCCACCGAACACATTCTCGACGTTGGTCACCGATCCGTTCGACCATCCCCCGAACTGGTTGGTGGCCAGCGAAACGGTCACCCCGGCCCCGGCGTCATCAAAGCGGAGGCTGTCGGTGCCTGGCCCGCCGTCTATCACATTGGTACCCCGCCCAGGCCGGAGGATGTCGTCGCCCTCGCCCCCCATCAGGCTGTTGTTGCCCGCGTTGCCGATGAGTTGGTCGGCGTGGGGTGATCCGACGACGTTCTCGACGTTGGTGATGGTGTGGTCGCCCTGGCCGCTGACGGTGCCTGCGCCCAAGTCCGCGATGACCCCAACGGCCGATGAGGCGTAGGTGACGGTGTCGGTATCGGCTCCGCCGTCGATGGCGTCGTCGCCGGTCGAGGGATCAAGCAGGTCGTTGCCTGCACCACCGTTGAGCACATCGGCCCCGCCCAGACCGTGCAACGCGTCGGCACCCGCACCGCCGTCGAGTTGGTTGGCCGCGGTCGACCCGGTGAGGTCGTCGTCGTGGGCGGAACCGATGAGGTTTTCGATGCCGCTCATGGTGGTGGTCACCCCACCGGTGACGGCCGACTGGCTGCCATCGAGCGTGGCGGTGACTCCGGCAGCCGCATCAGCGAAGGAGGCGGTGTCGATGCCGCCGCCGCCTTCGAGGGTGTCCGCGCCGCCTCCGCCGGACAACGTGTCGTCACCGTTGCCGCCCTGCAACCGGTTCGGGCCGGTCCCTCCCGTCAAAGTGTCAGCAAACTGGGAGCCGGTCAGGTTCTCGATGTTGGCCAGCGTCTCGGTCCCGTCAGGCGTGGTGGCCGCGCCGGCGGCGATGGAGGAGGCGACGCCAACGCTGCCCACCCACGAGTAGTCGGCCGTGTCGGTGCCTCCGGCGCCATCCAAAGTGTCCTGACCGCCGCCTGCGCCCCTTCCGGCCAGCACGTTGGCGCCGCCCGAGCCGGTCAGGGAGTCGGCGAATGGGCTGCCGGTGAGATTCTCGACGTTGGTGATCGTGTCGGTGCCGGATGTTGATCCGGTCGACTGGGCGGCGGTCGTAGCGAGGTTGACAGTGACCCCGGACCCAGCGCTCGAGTAGTCAACCGTGTCGATGCCCGCGCCCCCGTTGAGCACGTCGTCGCCCGCGTTGCCCTGCAGGAAGTCGTCGTCGTCGCCACCTTCGATGGTGTCGGCGAACCTGGTCCCGAACAGCGAATCGGTCCCGCCCTCACCAGCGAGCTTGTGACCCGAAGGGAACGGGACGGTGAGATCGCGCAAGTCGATCGTGTCCGCGCCGTTGCCGCCCTTGACCTCCAACGAATCGACGTTGAGGCGCGACACGTCGCCGTCGACGTCGCCGTCGAGATCGATCTTGCCCAGCGCACCCCTGATGTGGTCGTCGCCACCCCCGCCCTGGATGATGAGGGCGTCGCTTGGGCCGGTGGTCAACTGAAGGTCGAAGGGGATATCAAAGGGTGTGCCGCCGTCGCTCCGGCTGAAAGGCCCTCCATCAAGGGAAATGGTGACGGTGGTCAACCCGCCGTTCGTGACGTCGGTGCTGATGATGTCGACCCGGTTGGTGTTGGCAATCGTCGAACCGCTGCAGTCGGTGGGCGCAATCAAGCCAGTTCCGGTCACAATGAACGCGCCGGTCGACGCGTGACGGCTGACCGTAACGGTGTCGCCGGGCAGGCTGAGCTCAATACGCAACGTGGTCGACGTTGGGCGGGTGCAAGACACCACGGCATGCGCGGGCGGCGCGGCCACCACGACCATGGCCACCACCGTCACCAACGCCGCCGCCATGGCCAACAGCCGTGATCGCTTTCCCACCGATAAGCCAACGACTGCCATTGCTGGGTCCTTTCGTCGTGGTCCCTTGCTGCGCCTCGATCAGGGTACCGGCGTCGTGCCTCCCGGATGGGCCACCCAACGGCCTCTGGCGGCTTCCCGGCGAGCGGCTCGTACGATGGACCGGTGCTCGACTATCACCTGCACCTGTGGCCCCACGGAGAACGTGATCGTCAGCCGACCCTGGAGGAGCTCTCCTCGTATTGCGATGCGGCGGCCGCGCACGGCGTCACCGAGATCGCCCTGACGGAGCACTTATTCCGGTTTGTGCAAGCCGACGGGCTTCGCGGCGCGTGGGACGCCGACCCCAACCCTGCGTTGCGGGCCCACGCCTCGACCTACTGGGTCGAGCACAACCATGCCGACCTCGACGTCTATGTCGATGCCGTATTGGAGGCCAAGGCCGCCGGACTCCCCGTCGTGCTCGGCCTCGAAGTCGACTACTACGCGGGCCGCATGGACGCCGTCGATGCCCTTCTGCGGGGCTATCCGTTCGATGTCCTCCTTGGCTCGGTTCACTGGATTGGCGCGTGGCTGTTCGATGTCGTTGAGTCAGCCCTCGTCCAGGAGGAGTGGGATCATCGCGGGGTGGATGCCGCGTGGGATGCCTACACCGAAGCGATCGAGGAGCTCTCCGCGAGCGGCGCGGTCGACGTGCTCGCCCACCCGGATCTGGCCAAGGTCGGGGGCCATCGCCCGGCCGCGCCTGAGGAGTTCTACGACCGCATCGCCGAGGCCGCGGCTCGCAGTGGACTGGCTGCCGAGGTATCGAGCGCAGGGTGGCGCAAGCCGTGCGCCGAGGCCTACCCCGCCCCGCCGCTGCTCGAACGGTTCCGCCGACTCAACGTACCCGTGACGACAGCATCGGACGCCCACACGGTGTCGATGGTCGCCGATCGCATCGCTGACCTGGGTCCGCTGCTCGACGCGGCCGGCTACGACGAGGTGACGGCGTTTCGCGGGCGGGAAGCGCGTGCCGTGCCCCTTCGCCGCGGCAGTGCAGCTGAGGTCGAGCGCTAGTGGCTTCCCTGCTGGAACTGGCTCGACTCCATACCCGCATCGACGCGCCCGGTCTGGCGCACCTGCAGCGGTTGGTTGGCGCATGGGGGATGCTCTCCGACCTGTGTTTCGCCGACCTCGTGCTCTTCGTCCCGGTGGCCGGTGGCGGTGGGTCGCGATTCGTGATTCTCGGCCAGGTGCGTCCGACCACCAGCCAGACACTGCATCGCGACGATCTGGTCGGTCGCATCATGGAGGAAGTCGAGCGGCCGCTCGTAGCGCGATCGCTCCGCCTGGGCGAGATCGTCGAAGGCGAGATATCGGTGCCGCCGTACGGCGAGCGGGCCCGGGTGCAATGCATCCCGGTGCGCTGGCGCGGCGAGGTCGTCGCGGTCATGACCCGGGAGTCGACGCCGTCGGTGGGTCGCCGGCCGGGCGAGCTCGAGCGGGTTTATGTCGAGACCTTCGACCGGTTCGCCCGCATGATCACCAACGGCGAGTTCCCGTTCCCGGGCGACGACATCGAGCCGGGGGAGGCCCCCAGGGTCGGTGATGGTGTGGTCATGCTCGACGACGGCATGCGGATCTCATACGGGTCGCCCAATGCCGTGAGCGCTCTGCATCGAATGGGGATTTCGTCGAACGTCGAGGGTATGCGGTTCGACGAGCTGGGCATCAAGGAGACCGCGGTGCGGGCTGCCTATGCCACCGGCTACCCGGTGTCTGAGGAAGTCGACCGGATGCCGCAGGTGGTCACCCTCGTGCGGTGCATACCGCTGTTGGATGACAACAAGGTGAGCGGCGCCCTCGTACTCCTCCGCGACGTCACCCAGCTGCGCCGGCTCGACCGCCTGCTGGTCTCGAAGGACGCCACCATCCGCGAGGTCCACCACCGAGTGAAGAACAACCTGCAGATGATCTCGTCGCTGCTTCGCCTGCAGGCCCGCCGGCTCGAAGCGCAGGAAGGCAAGTTGGCTCTAGCCGAGGCCGAGCGGCGTCTGCAGGCCATTGCCAGGGTGCACGACATCCTGTCCCGAGAGGGCATGGACCAGGTGCCGTTCGACGAGATCATCGACGACCTGATTCGGGTGGCGGCCGACTCGGCCTTCTCGATCGAACAGGCCGTCGAGTTTGCCGTCGACGGCGAGGTCGGCGACCTGCCGGCCCCGGTGGCGACGCCGCTGGCCGTGGTGCTGCAGGAGGTGCTGCAGAACGCCATCGAGCACGCCTTCGTGAGCGACAAGGGCGAGCCGCAAATGGGCGGCCGGATCGAGCTAACCCTGTCGAACGACGGGGAAACGGCGACGATCGTGGTGAGCGACAACGGCCGAGGGCTGCCTGAGGGGTTCACCGTGGAGTCGAGCCCGAGCCTCGGCTTGTCGATCGTGCGCAGCCTGGTGTCAGGTCAGCTGACCGGCAGCATCGAGATGCACAGCGCGGGCAAGGGCACCGAGGTGGTCCTGAAGGTGCCGGTCGCGCCGCAACTCACGGTGGGCTGACCGTGCCGCATTTCACGGTGGGCTGACCCGGCGTCGACGGAGTGCCGGCGCCGGTCCGGGACGTCGTGGTCCCTTAGGCCGAAGCGGTCTGCGTGCGGCGCGCGGCCATCCACTGCTTACGCAGCTTGCGGCGCTCTTCCTCAGAGGTGGCACCCCAGACGCCGGATTCCTGGTTGGTGGCCAGGGCGAACTCCAGGCACGGCTCCATGCCAGGGCAGGTGCGACACACGGCCTTGGCCTGCTCGATCTGATCGAGGGCGATGCCGGTGGTTCCGACCGGGAAGAACAGGTCGGGGTCGACGTTGCGGCAGCTCGCCCGGTCGCGCCAGTCCTCGACGTCCCAGTCGTGGGTTCTGCTCCACGTCAGTGTCACTTGGGATCTTCCTCCATGTTGGTTCATCGGGCAGGCGATTCTGTTGGACGGCGGCGCAGCGAAAATGGTGTGGGAACCGGAAACGACAAGCATGTGATTTAGTTCACATGCTTGATCCCAGAAGAACCGTCCTGCAGGAAGTGTTCGGCAAGCGGCAGCGTAAGTCCTGCTCATCGGCCCGGGCAAGCAATTCTTTGGGGCGTTTGTGCTACACCACGGGGATGGTCCGGGTCATCGCCCACCGTGGCGCCAGCGTTGCCGAGCCCGAGAACTCCATTGCCGCCTTCGCCGCGGCCGGTCGCCTCGGCGCTCACGGGGTCGAGCTCGACGTGCGCCGCAGCCGAGACCACGCCGCGGTCGTCCACCACGACGCCAATCTCGCTGATGGTCGCTTGATCGCTGAGTTGACCGTGGCTGATCTCCCGGATGGGGTGCCGCTGCTCGGGGCTGCGATCGACGCGTGCGAAGGGATGATGGTCAACATCGAGATCAAGAACGTGTCGATCGACCCTGATTACGACCCCGACAACTTCCTCGTGGCTGCGGTGGCAGCCATCGTCAACGACCGGGCTCGGCTCGATGATGTGCTGGTGTCGTCGTTCAACTGGGACACCGTCGACCTCATGGCCGGCGCCGAACCCGCCCTCGGTCGGGCCTATCTCACCGTGCCCAACGCCGATCAGCATCGGGCGATCGCCCGCCTGGCCCGCCGAGGCCACCAGGCCATCCATCCGCATCACCTGGCCGTGAACGCCGAGATGGTCGCCGCAGCCCATGACGCCGGGATCGAGGTCAACGTCTGGACCGTCGACGATCCCGACCGCATGCGCTGGTTGGCCGAGGCCGGCGTCGACGGGATCGTCACCAACGTGCCCGATGTCGCCCTGGCCGCCCTCGCCGCCGGCTAACCCCCTCTCTAGGGGATGACGAGGCGGAGGGCGTCGGGTTCGTGGCGGAACGTGAGGCTGGTGGTCTCGCCGAGGAAGTCGCCGTCGACTTGATAGGGGAACGGGCCGTGGCCGACGACCTCGGCCTGGGTCACGTCGTGGCGATAGTCGACGTTGCGCATCCGGCGAAGCGACCCACCGATGCCGAGCGCCGCACCGATGACCCGCAGCAGCGGCAGGAACGACATGGTGCGGACGGACACGATGGCGAGGCCCCTCTCCAGCGTCGCTTCGGGGGCGATCGACAAGGGCCGGTTGCCCAAGTAGGTGTAGGGGTTGGTGTTCAGGCAGATGGCCATGTAAGCGTCGTCAACCGATCCGGCGTCGCTGGTTCGGACGGCGAACCGGGGCCGTGACCGGTCGTAGTGGCGGAACCAGGTGGCGAAGCCGGCGTACACGAACAGGGGATGGCCAGCCCACCGCTTCAGATCGCTGCGTCGCTCAACCTGCTCAACGACCGCGGCGTCGAAGCCGACCCCGACGTGGAACAAGAAGTAGCGGCCATTGACGGTACCGAGGCCGACCCGCTGGACCGACGACTCGCGACCCAACGCAGCGACCAATTGACCGGTGGCCTCCACGGGGTCGTTCACCACGCCGAGGGTCCGAGCGAACACGTTCGTCGATCCACCGGGCAACACAGCCAGTGCCGTCTCGGTGCCGGCCAGGCCGTTGGCCGCTTCGTTCAGCGTGCCATCGCCGCCCAAGACGACGACGGCGTCGAGGCCGGCCGCGGCCGCGCCCTGAGCCATGCGGGTGGCGTGGCCGCGCCGGCTGGTCTCGGCCACCTCGATTTCGTGGTCGGCCGAAAGCGCCTTCTGGATCACCACCCGACCGCGTGCCGTAACCGATGACGCAGAGGCGTTGACGAGGAGGAGGAGTTTCACTCCGGTTCTGCCGCGGCCCGCATGGTGGCGAGGCTACGGGCAAGGAGTCGCGACACGTGCATCTGGGAGATGCCCAGCGTGTTCGCGATGTCGGACTGTGTGAGTCCTTCGAAGAACCGGTAGTAAACGATCATCCGTTGACGTTCCGGCAGCGAGGCCAGCAGCGGCTGGAGGGCGACGCGGCGTTCGGTGTCGGCCAGCTGCTCATCGTCCGCGCCGAGCGAGGCGGCGATGCTGCCACCCCCGTCGTCCTCGTTCCCTGGCGCGGGCGCATCGAGCGAGGCGAATCGGTAGGCCTGACCGGCCTCCATCACCTCGAGCACCTGTTCGTCGGTGATCTCCGCGGCCTCGGCGATTTCTGCGATGGTCGGAGATCGGCCCAAATCCTGTCCCAGGGTGGAGACGACTTGTCCCAAGAGAAGGTGGAGTTCCTGCATGCGGCGGGGGACGCGCACCGCCCAGCCCTTGTCGCGGAAGTGTCGCTTCAGCTCACCGACAATGGTGTGGGTGGCATAGGTCGAGAATTGCAGCCCGCGCTCCGGCTCGAACCGGTCGACGGCCTTGATCAACCCGGTCGAGGCCACCTGGATCAGATCGTCGATCGGCTCTCCCCGATTATTGAACCGGCGGGCCAGGTACTCGGCCAGGCCGACGTGGGCTTCGATCAGCTCGGCCCGGAGGCCGTCGTCCCTCGTCTTGGCGAACGCCTTGAACTTGGCCGCTAACTCGCGCTTGCGGTCATCGTCATCAGCCATCGGCGATCAGCCCGCGCGCCGTTTGACCAGTCGGAAGGTGGGTACTCCGTCGTCGAGACCGACCTCGTATTCATCGGCGACGGCCCCCAGGATCAACTCGGCGAACTCGGTAAGGCGCACCGACGGCGTGGCTTCGTCGAACTGTCCCCGGCCGACGACCTCAAGCCCGTCATCGGTCAATCGGTACGTCAACAGCACCGATCCGGGACGACCGTTCGTGCCTATGACGGTCAGCAGCAACTCGTCGATGGCGATGCGCAGATCTTCGATGTCGTCGATCGTGAACGACACGCGACTGGCCAGACCCATCGCGGTGACGCGGGCCAATCGCAAGAACTCGGGGTTGGCTGGCATCGCCAGGCGGACCTCGTCGGGCATCGGGCGGACGGTACCACCGCGGCCCTCTTGGCAAACATGCGTCAACCGAGCGGAGGGGGGAGGAATCGCTCAGTTGGTGCCGGAGGCGGTTGGTGGGAAACAATCAGTCCCATGAACGTTGCCGTCTGCGTCAAGCAGATCCCTGATCCGGCCACGCCGGGCCAGTTGGATCCCGAATCGAAGACCCTCGTCAGACAGGGCAAGCTCATCCTCGACGAGTCCGACCAGTACGGCGTCGAGATGGCCCTGCAGTTGGTCGATGCGGCCGGTGGTGGTGAGGTGACCCTGGTCTCCATGGCCCCCAACAACGAGGTGAGCGGGCTCCGCACCGCGCTCGCCATGGGCGCCCAAAAGGCGGTGTTGGTGAGCGATCCGACCCTCAAGGGCGCGGATGCACTGACCACGGCCAAGGTGCTCGCGGCGGCCATCAAACGCAACGAGTTCGACCTCGTCCTGGCCGCGACCGAATCCACCGACGGCTACACCGGCACCACCCCGGTGCAAATCGCCGAGATCCTAGGTCTACCGTCGATCACCTTCGCCAAGCACATCGAGATCGCCGATGGCACGGTCAAGGTGCGCCGCCAGACCGAGGCCGGCTACGA
>JBPCMH010000174.1:0-10026 GCA_051002495.1 Acidimicrobiales bacterium | reverse complement strand
CATCAAGGTCAGATACACCGCGCCGGCCGGGCTGGCGCCGATACGATCGGCGGGCTGGGCCAGCATGCGGCCCCGCACGACGAAGTCGGCCAAGAAAAACGCGACCCCACACAAGAACACGAAGACGAGCACGCGCATGTCGGGTTCGAGGTTGTCCAGCGGCAACAGCTGGAGAACCTGCGCAACAAGGGCAGCAGCGGCCATCGCCACACCGGTGCCACCGATCCGGATCATTGCACTCGTCGGGCCGTCACGGTGACGAGCGACGGGATAGGCGATGAGCAACCCGACCGCGCCAACCGCGACAAACCGATCCCACGCGAGCATCTCGACGCCCGCCAGCACGACGGCGTGCCCGAGCGGCACGACACCGCCCCTGGGCAGGTCGACGTCGACCAGCAGGGTCGCGGCGATGACTCCGGCCAGCGCGGCCAGGCCCAGCGCCGACCAGCCCAGTCCGGCGACCGCCAGACCAATCGCAGCGGCAACGCTCAGGGCCGCGGCAACGCCCAACGGAAGGGCCGCGGGTCGGAGCTTGACCAGCACAGCCGTCACTGGTTCTCCGCACGGACGCGGTCGCCCAGACCGGCCGACCCCAGCCCCGCCATCGGAGGTGCCACCTCGTAGGTCACAACGTCCTCTTCGAAGCCGAAGCCGTGGCGCTCGCCTCGCTCCTCGATGGCCGTGATCAGCGCGTCAACGCAGTCGGGGTGGAACTGCGTGCCTGACTTTGCCCTGAGTTCGCCGAAGGCCACCGCCATCGGGAGCGCTCGCCGATAGGCCCTCGTGGAGGTCATGGCGTCGTAAGCATCGGCCACCGCCACGATGTAGGCCTCGATGGGGTGCTCGGAGCCCGGGCTGTAGCCCCCACCGTCGTACCGGGCGTGGTGGCCGGCCGCGGCGGCTGTCATCGGCTTCAAGAAGTCGACCAGGCCGAGGATGTCGATGCACACGTGCACATGCTCCTGGACCTTCTCGAATTCCTCGTCGGTCAACTTGCCGGGCTTGTTGAGGAGGTGCTTCGGCACCGCCAGCTTTCCGATGTCGTGCATCAACGCGGCGTTGCGAAGGTGCTCGAGACGGGACGTCGAGAACCCGAGCTTCTCCCCCATGTAAATGCTGTAGTTGCAAACCCGCTGCGTGTGCCGGGCGGTGTAGGTGTCCTTGGCCTCGATCGCTCTCGTGAACACCCTGATCGTGGCTTGTTGGGCGTCCCGAAGCTCCATATAGGAGTGAAATGCCTTCCGTGCGATCACCACCGGCGTCATCAGCAAGACCACCGACAGCCATCCCAGGGTCGAATAGAGCTGGCCGACCAAGGTGCCAAGAAGCCCGAAGGCCAAGTAGTTGGGCAAGGCCGGCCGCATGTCGGCCCACACCTGGGCTGGGCTCACCCCGTGCTCGTTGACGACCGCAGGCAAGATGAGGGCCACGTTCACGACGGCGAAAGCGGTCCCGGCGGCCAGGACCCCGGCCAGCACATGCAGGTGCTGGATGGACTCATAGGCCACCGCGGCGGCGATGGCCGACAGGCAGAACTGGGCGCAGTTGATCACCATGGCGCCAAACCGGCGCCCCCTGGCCAGCACGAGCACCAACCCGCCGCAGGCGCCGACAATGGCCGCACCGATCACCGTGCCGACACCGTCGAAGGCGGCGATGGCGGCCATGACCACCATGAACGACGGGCTCACGCTGGTGTCGGTCGGCAGTTTGACGAAGACGTTTTCAGCCCAGATCACGAGGGCGGCGAAAACGGAGACCGCGACGAAGTTGGGGCGAGCGGCGAGAGGACCGCCGAGGGAGACGATGGTCCCGAACGCGACGCCAGCCAGCAGGAGGTATGCCCCTGCCAGCGTCCGTACCGCTCGTCGCCGGTCGCTCTCGTCCATGCTTCGTCTCAGATCGGCAGAATGGGGCGGAAATCAAGAAAACTGGATCAGGAGGAAGGAGGCGGCAGAGGCCCGTCCTGCAAACTTGTTGGTGGGAACGACAGAACATGATTTTCAGCGGAGGCCGAAGCCAGCACCGCCTGCAAGCAGCAGGCCGGCGAGGCTGGTCGCAACAGCGGCCACGCGGACGAGGATCTTCTTCATGCCGAGCACCCCCTTTCGGTTATGTAGAAATGGACATGTCCCGTGTCCGCTAACGACAGGACGGCCATCCGCTCCGCTTGGGGTATGCCAGCAGGAAACCGGGGCTCTGCCGGCTCGCTCCTCCTGGATCCAGTTTTCAAGGTACGCCCGCTGCTCGGGACGACCGATTCAGCCGCAACGTCTTGTTGCCGCGACCTGCGCTCGTTCCTCCACAGATGTGCTCTAACGACTATGCCAGATCTACCCATGTGCCGTCGATCACCCGTATGGGTCATTTCGACATTTACAGGGGACTAGATCGACACTGAACGTAGTCACACCAGTACACGGTGTCAACAGATTCCCCACAAGTCTCGTGAGCAACAGGTGACCCCGTTTAAATCAATACTCACCCAACTTTCGACCACGGGACGGCGTTCTCCTGCTTTTGGCGGTCTGGCGCATCCACCGCCCGGCGACCCACTCCCAGTAGCCTCAGCGTGTGTCGGTTGACTTCCAGTCGCTGGAGCAGGAGTTGTGCCGGGTCCCCGAGATCAACGCGGCCCGGATCGTCACCGACGACGAGGGCCGTCCGGTCGAGGTACACATCCTGTCGCTGCCCACCAAGCACGCCAAGCAGGTCGTGCGCGATGTCCAGTCGGTGGCCATGGCCCAGTTCGACCTCGACATCGACCGCCGGATGATCTCGGTCGTCCAGCTCGACGGGGTAGCCACCAGCTCCCTGACCGGTGACGACGAGACGGCCGGCAGCGATGGCCCGCTCGGCCGGATCTACGTCGACGGCGTGACCGCGCTGAGGAACGGCCTGCAGTGCACCGCCCAAGTCGTACTCACCAGGGCTGGAGAGAAGGCCACCGGGGTGGCCGAAGGCCTAGGAGCGACCAACACCGTGCTCCGCCTCGTGGCCCAAGCCACCGTCTCCGCTCTCCGCCACCTCGAGCCCGCGGCCGCCAGGGCCGACGTGGAGAACGCGGTGGTGATCCAACTCGGGAACCGGGCGGTGGCCGTGGCCAACGTGGTGGTCATGGTGCCGCCGTATGAGGAGATCGTCTCGGGCTCAGCCATGGTCAGGGCCGCGGGCGAGCTCGACGCCGTCGCCCGGGCGGTCCTCGACGCCACCAACCGGCGTCTACCCCAACTGCGCTGACCCCCACCGCGCCGTGCTCGGGCGGCCGGAGCACCACACTGACGCCGTGCCCACTGCCGCCAGCGTCTCGTTCCGCCTCGGGGGGCCCGACGGCGTGTCGATCGAGGCAGAGAAGTGGCGCTGGGCCCTCACCCAACTCGGCTTCGGCGTCGTCACCGTCGCCGGCGCCGGACCCGTCGACCGGCCAGTGGCCGGTCTCGACGTCCATGATCCGCGAGCCGTTGATGAGCCGGCCCTCGCCGGCGCGCTCGAAGGCGCCGACCTCACGGTCGTGGAGAACGTGTGCTCGTTGCCGCTCAACCCGCCCGCGGCCGAGGCGGTGAGCCACGTCCTGCGGGGCCGACGAACGTTGCTCCGCCACCACGATCTGCCCTGGCAGCGGGCCCGCTTCACCGGCTCGCCGAACCCGCCGGACGACCCGGCCTGGCTTCACGTGACGATCAACAAGCGGAGCGAAGCCGAGATGCGCCAGAGGGGACTCGCCGCGCACGCCATCTACAACCGGGTGGCCGAGCCGGCCGCGCTCCCCAGCCGAGCAGCGGCGAGAGCCACCTTTGGCTTCGAGGAGGCGGAGTTAGTGGTGATCCAGCCGACGAGGGCCCTGGCCAGGAAGAACATTGCCGCCGCCATAAGCCTGTCCGAAGCCCTCGGCGCGACCTACTGGTTGACGGGGCCAGCCGAAGAGGGGTACGGCCCGACCGCGACCGCCCTGCTCGGCGGCGCGAGGTGCCCGACCCGCTGGGATCACGGTCTGCTGTCCATGGATGCGGCGTACGCCGCGGCCGACCTGGTCGTGTTGCCGTCGACCTGGGAGGGCTTCGGGCTGCCAACGATCGAATCCGCCGTCCACCGGCGACCGCTGGCGATCGGCAGTTACCCCGTCGCTGAAGAGCTGCGCGGCCACGGCTTCCGGTGGTTCGGACTGGACGAGACCGAGGCCATCCGTCGGTACCTGTCGGCACCGGACTGCAGCCTCATCGAGCACAACGCCCAGGTGGCACGGTCTCATTTCTCGCTCGACGCGCTCCCCGCCGATCTGACCTCGCTGTTCGACCAGGCAGGATGGAGCTGGTGACCGACCCTGTCCTCGCCCAACGGGCGCGCATGGCCAGGCTTGCCTCCTTCGGCCAGCGAGCGGGGTACGGGCTGTACGCCATTGCCATGCTTGGCTTTCTGGCTGGCTTCTTCGCTTCGTTTTCAGGGGCGATCGCTTGGCTGGTCATCGCGGCCCTCGTCATGGGGTCGTTGTTCCTGGCCCCGAGCATCGTCCTTGGCTACGCGGTGAAAGCCGCGGCCCGCGACGACCGAGAGCGCGGCGGCGCGGCACCACGGTCGCACTGAGGCCAAGACCTTGGCGCCGATAGGCGCGCGGGTCTGCCGTTGTGGAACCATGCCAATCACCACAAGGACGCAAGGGGGAAGTTTCCATGGTGAAGGCAGCCGTTTACACCACGTTCAACAGTCCGCTCGAGATTCGCGACGACCTCGAGGTCTCGGCACCACACGCCGGTGAGCTCAAGATTCGGTTGGCCGCCTCTGGGGTGTGCCACTCCGATCTCTCGATCATGAACGGCACCCTGCCCCTTCCCCCTCCGATGGTGCTGGGCCACGAGGGCGCCGGCGTCGTCGAAGAGATCGGTGAAGGCGTAGAGGGCTTCGAGATCGGCGACCACATCATCGTGTCGTGGGTGCCCCAGTGCGGCTCGTGCTTCTTCTGCCAGCACGACCAGGGCTACCTCTGCGAGAAGGCCCAGATGGCAACCATGACCGGTGGCCTGCTCGACGGAACAAAGCGCATCACCTCCGGCGGCCAAGAGATCGGTCAGATGTCGGCCGCGGGCACCTTCGCCGAGGTCACGATCATCCCGGCCATCGGCGCGGTCAAGATCGCTAAGGACATCGACCTGAAGGCAGCCGCACTCGTCGGCTGCGGCGTCCTCACCGGCGTCGGCGCCGCTCTTAACACCGCGGTGATCCGTGAAGGCGACACCGTTGCCGTCATCGGCTGCGGCGGCGTTGGCCTCAACGTCATCCAGGGTGCCCGTATCGCCGGTGCGTCGAAGATCATCGCGATCGACATGCAGCCCAACAAGCTCGAGCTGGCCAAGAAGTTCGGGGCCACCGACACCGTCAACGCTGGCGACGGCGACCCGGTTTCGGCAGTGCAGGGCCTGACCGCCGAACGCGGCGCGGATGTCGCCTTCGAGGTCATCGGCCTGCAGGCGACCATCGACCAGGCGATCAACATGACTCGGCGGGGCGGCGAAACGATCCTGGTCGGCGTGCCGCCGCTGAACGTTGCCATCAACATCCCCGCCATGTTCGGGCTCATCGCCCAGGCCAAGACCATCAAGGGCTGCTGGTACGGCGGAGCCAACGTCCAGCGCGATGTTCCGAAGCTGATCGAGCTCTACCAGTCCGGCAAGTTGATGCTCGACGAGTTGATCAGCCGCGAGATCAAGCTCGAAGGGGGCAATGATGCCTCTGGGGCGATGTCGGGTGGCGAAGTGGCCCGCTCGGTAATCGTCTACTGATATGCGTGCCTGACCTAGGCTGGCGTCGCCTGACCCAGCCCGGCGTCGCCTGACCGAGTCGGGTCAGGAGGGGCGCTCCAACGGGTGGCCTACCAGTCGAAGTCGAAGCTGCCCAGCGTGGGCCCGCCGCCGAAGCGGATTCTGAATCGCCGGCGTCGGGCCTGCGCCGCGAGTCGACCAGTACCCGGCCGATCCGACTCATCCGGTCGGACCGCCTGAGGGGGACGGCGGGTATCGGCTAGCGGCGTCTGCTTCGGTGGCCTCACATGGCGTCAATTCCACGTCGGGCCCTGTTGTTCCTGTCGGTTGGCGCAAAGTGGACATCCTGACCGGGAGCAGAGCGGGGCGAATGACCCGGCGCAGAGCGGGACGAATCGGTTGTTACTCTCAGGTAACCGATGCCGACCCGACCTTCCCCGTCCGCCGAAGCACGCCGCCTTCCTGCCGCGGCCCGGCGCCGCCAACTCCTTGATGTCGCCCTCGACCAGTTCGCCAGCAGCGGCTTCCACGCCACGGCCATGGACGACATCGCGGAGGCCGCCGGCGTCACCAAACCGGTGCTGTACCAGCACTTCGCCTCGAAACGGGCCCTGTACTTGGAGTTGCTGGGCGATGTCGGCGACCGCCTGATCGACGCCATCGCGCTTGCCACCCGAGAGGCTGGCAGTCCGCGGGAGCAGGTTGCGGCCGGCTTCGAGGCCTACGTCGGTGTGGTGGCCAACCAGCACAACGCCTTCCGCCTCCTGTTCGGTTCAGGGGCCAGGCGCGATGAGCAGTTTGCCGAGGCGGTCTCCCGCACCGAGGAGGCCATCGCCGGACAGATCGCCCGTCTGATCGAGGCAGATGTCTCCCCGAGCCATCGTCAAACCCTGGCGTGGGCCATCGTCGGCATGTCCGAGGGGGTCATCCGGCGCTGGATCGACGACCCGCAACGCCCCAGCCCGGCCACCCTCAGCCGCGAACTCTCCGACCTCGCCTGGGGTGGCCTCCGGGGCGTCTCTCGCATCGATTGACCGCTGCGGCCTCGGAACTCAGCTCGGGGTCAGGCTCTTGAGCTGTCGCACGGTCTTCTGCGTGCGCGAACCCTGCGGGCTGGTGGAGGTCGACGTCGACTCTTCCTTCACCGTCAGCCCTTGCTTCGGTGCGTACGAGGTCTTGGTAGTCGCTTCCTGCACGGCCTGAAACTCCTGCGCCTGGTAGGTGGCGGTGATGTCGATTCGCTGCTTGCCGTCGATCAACCAAACATCGACCCCCTGCCCTCCAACGGTCACCCTGGCTGTGCCCGTCACTGTGCCCTCGAAGTGCGCCTTCAACGTGTAGGGGCCATACGGGCTCTGTCCGCTGCAGCCGCTGTCAGCTGACCACGACGAACCGACGCTGAGTGGCAGCTTGAGCACGAGGAGATCAGGCTCCCAGTCGCAGTCACCCGCCAAGCCGCCACCGCTCGATCCGCTCGATGCAGCCAGGAAGAGCCCGTCGGCCTTGAACACGACCTCGTTCTTCAGCTCGTTCGATTCGCCCTTGATCGTTTGGAACTGACGGGTCTCACCCGGCCCGCCTGCCTTTGCCTCCACCTTGAGCGTGGACGGACCGGCCTTGCCATCGACGGTCGTCTCGTAGTTGTAGGTGCCCACCTTCGGCGGCTGCGAGGGCCCCGGATCCGCACTCGCAGGCTTGTCGGCCGACTGCCCAGCGGCCTGGTTCACGGTGCTCTCGGTGGTCGACTTCGAGCCTGGCTTGGCCGTCGTCGATGCCGATCCGCTTTGGCCTTCGGGTTCGGACGCGGCCTCGCCGCTGGCCGCGAGCGTGTCGCCGTCGGCCGTGCCCTCGCCGTCATCGGTCGGAGCCGTGTTCTGGTCGCCCGATGCCGTGGTGAGGCCGACGCCGTCGGGACCATCGTCGTTGGTAACGACGGCCACCAAACCAACCAGCAACATGAGGGCAATGAGGGCTGACAGGGCGACGCGCAGTTTGGACGAATCAGGCACGGCGCCAGCCTACGGGACAGTCCGGCGCCCGAAGCAGCGCGCTGGCAGCGCGCAGGCAGCGCGCAGGCAGCGCGCAGGCAGCGCGCTGGCAGGCACTGGCAACCCGAGCCCGGGTCGGCGGCGCGCCCAGTGGCGGCCCGGTTGGAGCCAGCGTTGGGCTCGGCGACAGGGGTCTCGGCTGGGATGCAAGACTCCCCGTCGTTGGCCCGACTGCTCAGGAGCTTCGACCCATGGCGATGACCACGGATGACCCACGCATGTTCGACCTCAGAATGTCCGATGAGGCCCAGCCTCTCCTCGAACGCGTCAAGAAGTTCATCGCCGAGGAGGTTGAGCCCATCACCGAGGAGTTCTTCCGGTTGGGCGAAGGGCGAGCCGATCGCTGGGGCTACGCACCCGGTCAACTCGAGCTCCTCGACGGAGCCAAGGCCAAGGCCAAGGAGCAGGGACTCTGGAACTTCTTCCTCCCCGATGCTGAGACCGGCGAGGGTCTGACCAACCTCGACTACGCCTACATCGCGGCCGAGCTTGGCAAGTTCCCGTTGGCGTCAGAGTCGCTGAACTGCAGCGCGCCAGATACCGGAAACATGGAGGTGCTCGAGCGGGTCGGCACGCCGGAGCAGAAGGAGAAGTGGCTCAAGCCGCTCCTGAACGGCGAGATCCGCTCTGCGTTCGCCATGACCGAGCCCGGCGTCGCTTCGTCGGATGCCAAAAACGTGCAGACCTCGGCGGTGCGCGACGGCGACGAGTGGCTGATCAACGGCGAGAAGTACTACATCTCCGGGGCTGGCGACCCACGTTGCAAGATCATGATCTGCATGGTCCGCACCGACCCCGACGCCGCCGCGCACCTGCAGCAGTCGCAGATCCTGGTGCCGATGGACACGCCGGGGGTGCAGGTGCTCGGCCCGATGACAGTCTTCGGCCACGACGACGCGCCGCACGGTCACATGCACATAAAACTCGACAACGTCCGGGTGCCGTACGACAACGTGCTGCTCGGCCCGGGCCGCGGCTTCGAGATCTCACAGTTGCGCCTCGGGCCAGGCCGCATCCATCACTGCATGCGATCGATCGGTGCGGCCGAGCGTGCGCTCGACCTGATGATCAAGCGGGGCATGACCAGAGAGGCGTTCGGCAAGCCGATCATGCACCTCGGCAAGAACCTGGAGACCGTTTCTCGGGCCCGTATCGAGATCGAGGCCATGCGCCTCATGGTGCTGCGCGCCGCCAAGGCGATGGACATCTTCGGCACCAAGGAGGCCCGCATCTGGGTGAGCGCGGTGAAGGCCATGGTGCCCGAGCGGGTGTGCCAGATCATCGACCAAGCCATCCAGATCCACGGCGCCACCGGCGTGTCGCAGTGGACCCCGCTGGCCGGGATGTATACGTCGCAGCGCACGCTCCGGTTGGCCGACGGCCCCGATGAAGTGCACCACTACGTCGTCGGCCGCGCCGAAGTCGCCGACTACCGGGCTTGAGCCGATGCGCTTCGGTATCAAGACCGCCCCGCAACACACCACGTGGGACGACATGCTCGCCGTATGGCAGACCGCCGACGCCATCGACGAGTTCGAGTCGGCCTGGTTGTTCGACCACTTCTATCCGATCTTCAGCGACTCGGACGGGCCATGCATGGAGAGCTTCGTCACGCTCACCGCGCTGGCGCAGGCAACGAGCCGCATCCGGGTGGGGTCGATGGTCAACGGGATCCCCTACCGGCACCCCGCCGTGCTGGCCAACATGGCTGCCTCGCTCGACATCGTGAGCCGGGGTCGCCTCGAACTCGGCCTCGGCGCTGGCTGGAACGAACAGGAGTCGGGCGCGTACGGCATCGACCTCGGCACGATCCGCCAACGGATGGACCGCTTCGAGGAAGCAGTCGAGGTAATCGTCGGCTTGCTGTCGGAGGAGGAGACGAGTTTTTCCGGTCAGTTCTTCACGCTCGCCGACGCCCGCAACGAGCCCAAGGGCCCGCAGCGCCCGCATCCTCCGATCGTCATCGGTGGTGGTGGCGAGAAGCGGACGCTGCGCGTCGCGGCTCGATTCGCGCAGCACTGGAACATGGCAGGCGGCGACCTAGCCGCCTTCCGGCACAAGAAGTCAGTGCTGGCTCAGCACTGTGCCGACATCGGTCGTGACCCGGCCGCCATCACCTGCTCGATCCAGCACCGTGTCGCCGCCGCCATCGACGTGTCGGAGGTGGTTTGCCACCCTGCCGATCCCACCGACGCCAGCGTCCACCTCTCTATCTTTCCCCC